>NZ_JBAMDH010000001.1:0-251176 GCF_036961685.1 Massilia sp. DD77 | reverse complement strand
GGCAGCACCGGCGCGCCCAGTTCGCGCAGCAGCGGCGAGCTTTCCGGCTGGCCGATCGCGCCGGCGGCGCGCATGTATTCGTAGCGGTCCATCGCGAGCGAGTTCGAGGATTCCTTGCTGCGCACCACGACCGGGCGCAGGAAGACCATCAGGTTGGTCTTCACGCGGGTGCGGGTGCGGTACTTGAACAGGTTGCCCAGCACCGGGATGTCGCCCAGGCCGCGTACTTTTTCCTCGCCGTCGCCCTCGGTGTCCTCGATCAGGCCGCCGAGCACGATGATCTGGCCGTCGTCGGCCAGCACGTTGCTTTCGATCGCGCGCACGTTGGTGGTCAGGCCCGACGCCAGGTTGCGGGTCGAATTGTCCACGCTCGAGTTCTCGTGGTAGATGGCCATCTTGATCGTGCCGCCTTCCGAAATCTGCGGACGGACCTTGAGCAGCAGGCCCACGTCCTTGCGGTCGACGGTCTGGAACGGATTGCCGCCGCCGGTGGTGGTGTTGGTCGCGTACGAGCCGGTAATGATCGGCACGTTCTGGCCGACCTTGATCGACGCCAGTTCGTTGTCCAGCGTGATCATGTTCGGTGTGGACAAGATGTTGGCGTTGCCGTCGCTTTCAAGGGCGCGCGCCACGGCGCCCAGACCGAGCTGGCCGCCCACCTGGCGGAACAGGCCGACCGACAGGCCGCCCGGCAGGGTCGGGATCGAGGTGCCGGAGAAGCCCTGGCTGGCCGCCGCGGCCAGGTTGACGATGTTGTTGGTCTGGTTGCCGCCGGTGAAGGACTGCAGGCCGCCGACGCGGTATTTGCTGTCGCTGTCGCCCGAAGCGCCGACCCACTGCACGCCGAACTCGGAAGCCTTGTTCGAGTTCACCTCGACCACCAGGGCCTCGATGTAGACCTGGGCGCGGCGCACGTCGAGCTGGTCGATGACCGAGCGCAGGTTACGGTAGACCGCGTCCGGCGCGGTGATGATCAGGCTGTTGGTCGAGATATCGGCCTGGATGAAGCCCGAGCCGGTTCCCCCGCCGGCGGCGCCACCGCCGCCAAGCTGGCCCTGCTGGCCGTAGCTGCCGCCGCCGCCGACCGCGCTCACGGTCTGCTGGCTCTGCGCGCCTTGCTGGCCGCCCAGTCCGCCGGCGCCGCCCTGGCTGCCGGCCTGGATCGAGCCGCCCGAGGTGCCCTGCTGCTGCTGCGGCACCGCCGAGGCGTCCTGCGAGACCACGGCGCGCAGGGTCTGGGCCACGCGGCTGGCGTCGGCGTTCTTGAGGTAGACGACGTGGATGTTGCCCTGGCTGGTGGTGGCCTGGTCGAGGCGCGCGATCAGGCTCTTGGCCAGGTTGGCGCGCGCCTGCGACGGTGCGCGGATCACCACCGAGTTGGTGCGCGGGTCGGCCAGCACGGTCACGCGGCCGGAGTCGCCGCCGGCGGCCGGTTCCATCAGGCGGGTGACCAGGGTGGCGACGTCGCTGGCGATGGCGTTGCGGATCGGGATCACGTCGAGGTCGGCCGCCACCGGCGCGTCGAGCGCGGCGATGATCTTGGCCAGGCGGCGCAGGTTGTCGGCGTAGTCGGTGACGACCAGGGTATTGTTGCCGGGGTTCGCCATGATCGAGTTGTTCGGCGAAATCAGCGGGCGCAGCACGGCCGTGAGGTTGGCGGCCGATTCGTAGTTCAAGTAGAACACCTGGGTCGCGATCTGGTCGCCGGTGGCGCGGCTGGCGCGCACCCCGCCCACCTGGGTCGGCGAGGACTGCAGCTTGGCTTCCGCTTCCGGCACCACCTTGGCGTAGCCATCGCCGCTGGTGACCACCGCGAAGCCCTGCAGGCGCAGAGCCGAGGTGAGCAAGCCGAAGGCCTGGGTCTTGCTGAGCGACTTCTCGGATTGCAGGGTGATCGTGCCCTTGACCCGGGGGTCGACGATGAAGGTCATGCCGGTGTAGTGGCCGATCGCCTTGATCACCGACTCGATGTCGGCATTGACGAAGCTCAAGGCGGCGGCATTCGCGCCCTCCTGAGCCAGAACCGGCAGCGGCACGGCCGTGGTCGCGGCGAAGCAGCACAGCATGGCGCCGGCGGCAAGGCGGCGCAGGGCCGGGATGGCGAAGGTGGTACGGGTAGTTGTTTTCATTATCTGAACTCGAGTGCGATTACGTTTTTGCCGTTCACCATGCGGCGCTGGCCCAGCAGGTTCAACATATTCCCCAGCGTCTCTTCGTAGCCGTCGGCGGCCGAGGCCTGCCCGGAAAAGCGCAGACGTCCATTTTGCAACATTCCCGAGCCCGTCAGCAGCAAAGCGCCGCGTACGGTGCGCAGGTTCAAATCCGCTTGCGGACCGCGCCAGTCCATCGCCATTTCGTAGCTGCCGAGCGGCTTGACGGGCGACATGCGCGAGCCCATGTCGGCCAGCGACAGCACCGTGCGGCCCTGGACCTTCATCATGTTTTCCTGGCGCAGCAGGTCGAGCTTGTTCCAGGTGAGCTTGATCGCGCCGCTCAAGGCCAGCGTGTTCAGTGGCGCGCCGAGGCCGGCCAGGCCGTCGGCCGGCAGCAGCAGTTCGCCGGGACTGACCTGCCACTGCGACCAGCTGCCTTCGAGCCGTACCGGCTGGCTCAGGGCTTGCGGGTTCTCCAGTTCCATGCTGACGTGGCCGAACAGCACCAGGGGCGACAGCTTCCAGGCAAAGCGTCCCGGCAGCAGCGGCGTCACCGCTCCGCCCTGGCCCGGCGCCCCGCCCACGAAGGCCGAGCCGCGCCACAGCGTACCCTGCGCATCCCCCAGAGTCAAACGACCGCCCGTCTGTTTTTCGACCATGGGACCGAGCCAGGCGGCGGGCAGGAACACGAGAATCGTGGCCAGCACCGCCAGCAGCACCAGCGCACCCCAGGCAAGCGTGCGCCTCATGGAGCGGGCGCGCTGCCCTGGCGCAAGGTCAGGGTGGCGTCGACCTGTCCCAGGGCTTCCTTGGCGGTGAACACGCCGTCCTGCACCAGCACCCGGTTCTCGCGCCGCTGGGCGTCGAGCCAGGCCATCAGGTTGGCGTAGGACACGCCGTCGAACTGGGCCTTGGCGTATTCGCCGGTGAGGGTGAGCGAGGCCGCGGTAAGGCCGCGCGTGGCCAGGCTGGCCGTCAGGCCTTCGCGCGTCATCGGGGTCACCGGCACCGCCGGCTGGGCGCTCAGGGACTGGGCCTCGGCGGCCAGGGCCTGCATCTGGGCCGCCTGCTGGCGCTGCTCGGGCAGCGAACGGCGCAGCTGCTCGCGCCCGGTCAGGGCCGGGTCGATGAACAGCAGGTAGACCAGGGCCAGCACGGCCACGCCTGCACCGATGGCGAGAAACTTGCGCTCCTGGTCGGTGCGGGCGAGCCAGTAGGCGAGCGCGCGCTCGCGCAATGCGACGATCTGGGCGGCGATACTCATGGCGTGACTCCCGTGCTGCGGATGATCCAGGTGGCCGGGGCCGATTCCTCCAGGCTCAGGTTGCGTGCCGACAGCGCGGTTTTCATTTGCGCGGTCACCGATGGGTCGATGGTGTCCGGTTTGACGCGCACGGTGAGCGCGCGTTCGCGGAACTCGATTGACGCAATGCCGGGCTGGCGCGCGAGCGTGCGGGTCGCTTCGCCCACGGCGCCGGCCAGCCAGTGGAATTCGTCCGGGGCGATCTGGCCGCTGCCGGCCTTGGCGCGCGCGATGTTCTGGCGCATCTGGGCCACCGGGTCGATCGCCGGCGTGTTCGGGTAGACCGAGCGGAAGGTCTGGTTGATCTGGGCGCGCACCGCGTCGGCTTCGCCCTTGAGGCGCAGCCATTCGACGTTCAGGCCGATGATGTTGACCAGCACCGCCAGCAGTGCCAGGCGGATCGGCCAGCGCCAGCGGCTCCAGTCGCGCTGGGCCACGCCGGCCGCGCCCAGGCCCGGCACCAGGTCCATCGTGCTGCTCTTCGATCCCGCGATCCAGTGCGCCCATTCCTCGCTCTCGAGGCTGATGCCGGGGCCGGCCTCGGCCAGCAGCGCCTGGTACTCGCCCAATTGATCGTGGGGCACGTAGAGCACCAGCGGGGCGTCGCCCGACAGCGCGCGCGCCGTCTGCAGGGTGGCGGCGGGATTGCCGTCCATGGCCAGGCCCAGGCCTTCGTACTGGCTCTGGCGCAGGATCAGTTCGCCGTTGCCGATGGCGGCGCTGACGCTGCCCGGCTGCAGCGGCAGGCAGAGCGGCGCGGGCAGCGCGGACACGGCGCGTGCGCCCTGCGCCAGCAGGGTCTTGACCAGCGGTTCGAACCAGTCGCGCTGGACCACCGCCACCGGGCGGCGGCCGTCGGCCAGCGGCGGACCGGCGACCAGCACGCAGTCGAGCGGATCGCCCAGGATGTGTTCTTCGACCAGGGCCGGGAGCGCCGCGCGCAGGCGGGCGCCGGTCAGCGGCGGGGCCTCGACCGGGAGCACGGTGACGTCGGCGCCGGCCAGCACCAGCACCACGCGGCGGCTGGCCGCGACCACGTCGCCCAGGTTGCGCAGCGGCCCTTCGCCCTGCTGTTCGATGGCGCCGCTGTCGGCCACCAATGCGAACCGGCACAGCGCGCCCTCGCCTTCCGCCCGGGACGGGTGCCGTATATAAAGAGTAGTCAAACTGTCTCGCTTTCTTCTAGTTTTGGCGGGTCCAGACCACCTTGGTGCCTCCGCCGATGATCCCCTCGCGGCTGATCAAGGACTCGGCGTTCAATGCCGCCCGGTCGAGCCGGATACGGCTCTGCACCAGGAAATAATTACTTTGCACACTAATCGCGTCCTCCGGCTGGCTCCCTGCCTTCAGCTCGCTCTGGAATTGCACGATGTCGCGCCAGGGCGCGCGCTTGCGCTTCTCGACCAGCACGTTGGCTTCGGACAGCGAATAACCCGGCAGCACCGCCGCCAGCACCTCGGCCGGGGCCGTGTTCACGTTCACCTGCGTCTGTTGCGGCAACACCGTCAGGAAGGGACGCAGCTTCTGCATCACCTCCGGCGTGAAGCCGGGCAGGACCATCAGGTCGTCGACCCGCAGCACCGGCATCGGCGTGCCGGGGATCGGGCTCTGCACGGGCGCCGCTTTCGTCGTTCCGCCCTGCTCCTGGCCCGGTTCCTCGGGCAGCACCGGCACCGACTGTCCCGCCGCGACCAGCTGCGCCGCGCGCTCGGCCAGCCGGCCGTCGATGCGCAGGTTGGTCAGCAGGCGGTTGAAGATGAACTGCTGCTCCTTGCTGACGATCTTGTCCTTGGCCAGGTTGGTCAGATTGTAACGCGACGTGGCATCGATAATGTTACCCGAGAGGGAGGCGTCGAAATTTTCGCCCTCGATCCGCTCGCGCTCGATGTACTGGTCGAGACGGGTCTCGGCCAGGGGCGTGGCCCAGACCTGGTCGAGCGAGGTGTAGGGCCCCGTATAGTTACTCTGGCGCAGTACGACGCTCGACCAGTCGAGGGCGCCGCGCAGGATCCACTTGGTCTGCAGTTGCAGGCGCTGGTTTTCCATCGAGCGCACCTGGACCTGCTGCTGCCAGAACAGGCTGGCCACGATCGACACGGCCAGGGTGGTCAGCAGGAGCGCGGTGACGACCGCCACGCCGCGCTGGCGTTTTGGATGGGAAAGGCGCATCAGGTGCCTCCCAGCAGGAAGGACTTGAGCATGGGCGCGGCCAGGTTGCGCACGGTGAGCGCGACCAGTATCCCGGTGGGCTCGCTGGTGCCGCCGGCGTTCGGCTGGATCAGCGGCGGCTGCCCTTGCTGCTGCAGCGGATTGCCGACGATCCGGGCGGGGTCGGTGCGCCAGGCATTGTTCTGCCAGGCCTGGATCTGCATGCCCAGCACGCCGGTCTGCAGCGCCACCGGCGGCGAGTTCTGGGCCGGCGCATCCGAGGAGATCGACTCCCACAGCTGTTCGAGCTGGACCAGGTCGCGCGTGCCGGGCGACTCACGGCGCAGCAGCTGGCCGCCGGCGATACGGTAGGACACGACCTGCAGGCGCGAGGCTTCGTTCTCGACGAAGACCTTGCGCACCAGGGTCAGGCGGTCGGCATCCCATTGCAGGTAAGGGCGGCGGCCCAGCACGTCGCTGCCGGCCAGGTGCTCGCAATCGCTCTGCATCTGGGCGAACGCGAGCTGCATGCCGCGCGTGGTTTCCATCTGCTCGGTCAGGATGATGCGTCCGCGCACGATGCCGTCCAGGCCGCGCCAGCCGAGCACGGCCACGATGGCCAGGATCGAGATGGCCACCAGCAGTTCGACCAGGGTGAAACCGGCCCGAGCGTCCCGGTTCATCGAGCGGTTCATAGCGGAGACGGCCTCAGGACCAGTTGGACCAGTTTGACAATGCGGCGGCCCGGATTGTCGGCGTCGAACACCGAGACTTCGATGCGGCGCAAGAGCGGGTTGGGACTGGTGAACACTTCTTCTTCGCAGATGAGGTTCAAGTCGCCTTGCGGGCAGGGAAAGCTGCGCCGGCCGATCTCGGGGAATTCGCGCCCGATGCGGATCTGCACCAGGCGGTTCTCGGCCGACCAGGTCGCCATCATCGAGGCGCGCAGGTCCGAGCTGTTGGCGGTCAGGCTGCCGACGGCGCGCAGGCCGGCCGTCAGCGCGGTGCCGACGATGACCAGCGCCACCAGCACTTCGAGCAGGGTGAACCCTCGGGGAAGTCGTGGCCGCATGCTCATTCGACGGTGAAGTGGCCGACGCCGTCGGCGCGGATCGCGACCCGGTTCTCGCCGGTCGCCATGGTCAGCAGGAAGGGCTTGTCGACCGGCTCGCGCCCGAAGGTAATGCGCAGCACGTCGTTGTTGCCGCTGGCGCCGGCCGGTTCGAGCACCAGCTGCAGGGGAGCGTTCTTGAAGCTGCGTTCGCGCAGCAGGTCGTCCTTGGTGACGGGTTCCCAGCCGGTGTCGTTGCGCACCATGAAGCGGTAGCGTTCGCCATTGGCCTCGAAGGCCACCAGGCGGTTGCGCACGATGGCTTCGTCACGCGCCAGCTGGAGCAGCAGGGCGAGGCGCTGGGCTTCCTCCTGCAGGTCCTGGCGCGGACTCGGCATGGCCTTCAGCGAGGCCAGGCCCAGGGTGATGCCGATGATGACCAGCACCACCAGCAGCTCCACCAGGGTGAAGCCGCGCGCCGGGGTCCGGGACGGAGCGCCGTGATCCTGGCGCGGTCGCTGGGCCGGCATGGGAAAGATTTATTCCCAGGATCCGACGTCGGCATCCTCGCCGGTGCCGCCCGGCTGGCCGTCCGCGCCCAGCGAGAACACGTCGATTTCGCCGTGGATGCCCGGCGACAGGTATTGGTAGGCATTGCCCCACGGATCCTTCGGCAGCTTCTCGATGTAGCCGCCGGACTTCCAGCCGTTGGCGGCCGGGCCCGAAGTCGGCTTGGTGATCAAGGCGTTCAGGCCCTGCTCGGTGGTCGGATAGCGCTGGTTGTCCAGCTTGTAGAGCTTGAGGGCCTGCATCATGGTGGCGATGTCGACCTTGGCGGCGGTCACGCGCGATTCGCCGGTGCGGCCCAGCAGCTTGGGCACGACCAGGGCGCCGAGGATGCCGATGATGACCACGACGACCATGATCTCGACCAGGGTAAAGCCACGCTGGAGGCCGCGGCGCTGCTTGCGTTGCATGTCAATGTGCATAACGTGTAGGTAAATGAGCTTGGCAGTGAATCGTTAGAAGCAGACCAGTATAAGCCCGAAACATGACAAATTCGCTTAGGACGGACTTACTGTTCCCAGAATAGCAAACAAGGCTGCAATTGTAAGGCAGCCGGCCGGGCACTGTATCGCTAAATCGTGCGCTCAGGCATGAGTCGAACAGACTGGGCAATTCGGATCATGCGCGACCCCGATGCTGGTCCATTCCATGCCCCGGCCGTCGAGCAGCAGCAGGCGCCCGGCCAGCGGCTGGCCGATGCCCGCCACGAGCTTCATGGCCTCGGCCGCCTGCATGGCGCCGACCACGCCGACCAGGGGCGCGAACACGCCCATGGTGCTGCAGGCCACGTCCTCGTAGCGGCTGTCCTCGGGGAACAGGCAGGCGTAGCAGGGCGCGCCCGGGCGGCGCGGGTCGAACACCGACAGCTGGCCGTCGAAACGGATCACGGCGCCCGACACCAGCGGCACGCCCGCCGCCACGCAGGCGCGGTTGACGGCATGGCGGGTGGCGAAGTTGTCGCTGCAGTCCAGTACGACCGTGGCGGAGCGGGCAAGTTCCAGCAGGCGTCCTGGACCGGCCCGTTCGCGCAGGGCGGTCACCTCGATCTCGGGGTTGATGGCCAGCAGGGCTGCGCGGCCGGACTCGGCCTTGGGCTGGCCGATGCGGGCGCTGGTGTGCATGACCTGGCGCTGCAGGTTGGTGAGGTCGACCGCATCGTCGTCGACCAGGGTGATGCGGCCGACGCCGCCGGAGGCAAGGTACAGCGCCGCGGGGGAACCCAGGCCGCCGGCGCCGATGATGACCGCGTGGGCCTGCAGCAGTTTTTCCTGGCCTTCGATGCCGATTTCGTCGAGCAGGATGTGGCGGGAGTAGCGCAGGAGCTGGGTGTCGTTCATGGGGTGCTGTTGGGGTTACGGGTGCCTCATGCGAACTTGGGTCCCCGCCTGCGCGGGGATGACGTGCTGGAGAAGCGGGCCGATTGATACTTTACCTATGGCCACTACTCTCAAGACCGTCATCCCCGCGCAGGCGGGGACCCAAGTTGTTATACCTTCGCGCAGCGCTAATTATTTTTTGGGCGGCGCCTTGAGTTCCGGCGGCTTCTGCTCCGCCCCCGGCAGCGGCTGCGGCGCCGGCTTGTCGCGGTTGTCTTCGGTCTTGGCCAGCTGCACCGGCAAGCCCTTGAAGTGGTTGATCGCCTGCGCCAGCTGGAAGTCGTCCTTGCCGCCGAACTCGAGCGGCTTGCGGTCTTTCAGCAGGGCCAGGGCGCGCTTCTGCTGTTCCAGGCTCTCGTTCTTCGCGGCAGTTGCTTGCGCGCCCTTCTTTTCGTTCTCGCCCGCCAGGTGGCGCTGCAAATCGGCCTCGCGCACGCGCAAGGCATTCAGCATGTCGCCTTCGGCCGTCTCGTGCACCCGCATGTCGGGCACGATGCCGGTGGCCTGGATCGGACGGCCCTTCGGCGTGTAGTAGCGCGCCGTGGTCAGCTTGATCGCCGTATCGGCCGAGAGCTGGCGCAGGGTCTGCACCGAGCCCTTGCCGAAGGTCTGGCTGCCCATCACGATGGCGCGCTTGTAGTCCTGCAGGGCGCCGGCCACGATCTCGGAGGCCGAGGCCGAGCCGCCGTTGACCAGCACCACCATCGGCACCGTCTTCAATGCCGCCGGCAGGCCGGCCAGCGGGTCGCCGCGCTGGGCATAGAATTCACGGCGGCCATAATAGGCCGTGTTCGAATCGGACAATTGCCCCTTGGTCGAGACGATCACCTGGTCCGGCTTGGGCAGGAAGGCCGCCGACACGCCGATCGCGCCCGGCAGCAAGCCGCCGGGGTCGTTGCGCAGGTCCAGCACCAGGCCCTTGATCTCGGGGTTTTCGGCGAACAGGGCCTTGGATTTCTTGGCCAGTTCGTCCAGGGTGTTTTCCTGGAACTGGCTCACGCGCAGCCAGGCATAGCCAGGCTCGATCAGTTTCGCCTTGACGCTCTGGACATTGATCTGTTCGCGCGCGACCGGCACCACCCAGGGCTGGTCTTCGCCGGGGCGGGCGATGGTGAGGGTGACCTTGCTGCCGACCTTGCCGCGCATGCGCTTGATGGCTTCGTCGACCGACATGTTGCGCACCGGGACGTTATCGATGCGTGTGATCAGGTCGCCCGCCTTGATGCCGGCCTTGTGCGCGGGGGTATCCTCGATCGGGGACACGATCTTGATGTAGCCGTCTTCGCTGGCGATTTCCACGCCCACGCCGACGAACTTGCCCTGCACGCTTTCGCGCATCTCGCGGAAGGCTTTCTGGTCGAGGTAGACCGAATGCGGGTCGAGCGAGGCGACCATGCCGCCGATGGCTTCGGACAGCAGCCTCTTGTCCTCGACCGGTTCGACGTAGTCGGTCTTGATCAGGCCGTAGACGTCGGCCAGCTGGCGCAGCTCGTCGAGCGGCAGCGGCGCGCCGGTCTTCTGTGCGTAGGCCGAGAACTGGAAGGACGCGGCCACGCCGGCCACCATGCCCAGTCCGATCAGCCCGAAGTTCTTCGCTTTCTTGCCCATGTTTGCCCCTAGAATTTGACCCAGCTTGCCGGGTCGAAGGCCTTGCCGCGATGCCTGAGCTCAAAGTATAGCCCCGATTCCTCGTTACCGCCGGTATTGCCCGCGCTCGCGATGGCCTCGCCCGGACGCACCATGTCGCCGGCGCGTTTCAGGAGGGATTGGTTGTTTCCGTAGATCGACAGGTACTCGCCGCCGTGGTCGATGATGATCAGGTTGCCGAAGCCCCGCATCCAGTCCGAATACACGACCCGGCCCTGGGCCACGGCGCGCACCTCGGCCCCTTCGGCGGCCTTGATGAACATGCCCTTCCAGGTCGGCCCGTCGCCGCGGCGCGAGCCGAAGCGGGCCGCCACGGCGCCACTGACCGGCGCGCCCAGGCGTCCGCGCAGCGAGGCGAAGGCGCCGGCCGGCGCGGCCGGAGCCAGGCTGACTTCGGGCGGCGGCGGCGCGGTCGGTTTCGGCTGCTCGGCCACTTTCGGCGGTTCCGGTTCGGGCACCGGTTCTGGCCTGGTGACAGGCTTGGTGCCGTTCTTCCTGGCCTCTTCGCGCGCCAAGCGTTCGCGCTCGGCCTTCTCGGCCGCGGCCTTGGCGCGCGCCAGGGCCCGCTCTCTGGCCTCGGCTTCCGCCTTGGCTTTCGCCGCGGCGAGCGCGGCCTGGCGGCGCCGCTCGGCCTCGGCCTGCTCGCGGATCAGGCGGGTCAGGCGGTCGACCAGGCCGCTCATGCGCTGCTCGTCGCGCTGCAGGCGGTCGGCCTGCTTGCGCTGGTCGGCCAGGCGGCTCGACAGGGTCTGCAGCAGCGCGGCGCGGCGCGCCTTTTCCTTTTCCAGCAGCGCCTTCTGGTCGCGCTGCTCCTGGGCGATCTCTTCCAGCTCCTGCTGGGCGTTCTCGACCTTGTCGCGGTTGGCCTCGACCTGGGCCAGGTTGTCGCGCAGCGAACCCAGCAGGCGTGCCTGGGCCTGCGAGACATAGCCCATCAGCTGCATGTCGCGCGCGATCCGGTTCGGGTTGTCGCCGCTCAGCAGCAGCTTGATCCGGTCTTCGTTGCCGGCCACGTAGTGCTCGCGCAGCATCCTGGACAACTGTTTCTTTTGGACAGCAATTGTCTGGGCCAGCCTTTCCTGTTCGGCCGCGATATCCTGCAGGCGCGTATTGGTCTCGGACTGTTCGCCCGCCAGGTCGCGCAGGGCGCGGTTGGCGTCGGAAATGGCGGCCTCGGACTCCGCCAGGGTGTCGGCGGCGTCTTCCTTCTGGTCCTCGGTGCGGCTGATCTCGCGCTTGATCGCGGCCAGCTTCTGCTGGATACCGGCGCGCTGCTTCTCCGCGCTCAGCTTCTGGCGGCTGCGTTCGGTCTGGCGCTGGGCCAGCGCATCGGGGGACAGGGCAAGGCCCAGGAGCGCGCAAAGGAGCGCGCTCCCGAGGAACTTCGTGGTTGGCAAACGCAAGACCTTACTTCGCCTTCCCTTGGTTGGCCACGGCCGCCATGGCGGCGGCGATCGCTTCCTGGTCGCCCAGGTAGTAGTGCTTGATCGGCTTCAGCTCGGCGTCCAGCTCATACACCAGCGGCTGGCCGTTCGGGATGTTCAGGCCGACGATGTCGGTGTCGCTGATGTTGTCCAGCATCTTGATGATGGCGCGCAGGCTGTTGCCGTGGGCCGAGATCAGGATGTTCTTGCCGGCGCGGATGGCCGGGGCGATTTCCTCGTCCCAGGCCGGCATCACGCGCGCCACGGTGTCCTTCAGGCATTCGGTCAGCGGGATCTGGGACTGGTCGAGGCCGGCGTAGCGCGGATCGCCGAAGGAGGTGCGGTCGTCGCCCGCTTCCAGCGCCGGCGGCGGGGTGTCGTAGCTGCGGCGCCAGACCAGCACCTGCTCGTCGCCGAACTTGGCGGCGGTTTCCGCCTTGTCCAGGCCCTGCAGGGCGCCGTAGTGGCGCTCGTTCAGGCGCCAGTCGTTCTTGATCGGCAGGTACATCATGTCCATCTCGTCCAGCGCCAGCCACAGGGTGCGGATCGCGCGCTTGAGCACGGAGGTGTAGGCGATGTCGAAGGTGAAGCCGGCCTCCTTGAGAACGCGGCCGGCGGCTTTCGCTTCGGCAATACCTTTTTCGGTCAGGTCGACGTCGGTCCAGCCGGTGAAGCGGTTTTCCAGGTTCCAGGTGGATTCGCCATGGCGCATGAATACGATTTTGTACATAAGCTGATCTTCGAAAAAAGAGTGGTTAGATATCCGGTCCGGCTTCTATTTTATAATGCGCCGATTCAGTTCAACCATTGGAAGCCTTGTGAATTTCATTCTCGATAATATCTTCGTCGTAGCGATCGCCGTGATTT
Organism: Massilia sp. DD77; assembly: GCF_036961685.1. NCBI lineage: Bacteria > Pseudomonadati > Pseudomonadota > Betaproteobacteria > Burkholderiales > Oxalobacteraceae > Massilia > Massilia sp. DD77. The sequence goes on along the minus strand of NZ_JBAMDH010000001.1, from coordinate 238,640 downwards.
CGGGCGGCGCCCTGCTCTGGCCGGCCCTGGCGCCGCGTGGTAAACGCGTGTCGCCGCTGCAGGCCACGCAGATGATCAACCGCGGCAAGACCCTCGTGCTGGACGTGAGGAGCGCCGACGAGTTCGCGGCCGGCCACGTGCGCGACGCCAAACACGTTCCGCTGGCAGACTTGGCCAATCGACTCGGCGAGCTGGAGAAGTCCAAGAGCCGTCCCGTCGTCATCGTGGACCAGAACGGTTCCCGTGCCGACAAGGCGGCGCGCCAGCTTGCCGCCGCCGGCTTCGAGGACGCGCATGCGCTCGAGGGCGGCCTGGCGGCATGGAGCGCGGCCGGCTTGCCGCTGACCAAATAAACCTGTTCAGGAAGGAAGCATCATGACCGCACACGTCGTTCTTTACCATACCGCCGCCTGCCCGTATTGCGTCCGCGCCGAGCGCCTGCTCGAAGCCAAGGGCGTGAAAGACATCGAACGCATCCGCGTCGATCTCGATCCGGAGCAGCGCCAGATCATGATGCAGCGCACGGGGCGCCGCACCGTGCCGCAGATCTACGTGGGCGAGACCCATGTGGGCGGTTTCGACGATTTGTATGCGCTCGACCAGGCGGGGCGGCTGGATCCGATGCTCAAGGGCGAATGATGGTGGATGGGCGGCGAAGCCGCCCACCCTACGGGCCATGACGCCGGTATGGACACGGGTTTACAACGTGCCGGCAAACCGCTATTGCATCCAAATTGATTTTGATACAATTGTGATCGCGTTTGACCAATGCACCCTGAACGGACGACCGTTCTTCACAATTTCAACGAAAGCGTTCCATGTCTGACGAAAATCTGCAACCAGTATTCCAAATCCAACGCGTCTACCTGAAAGACATGTCGCTGGAGCAACCGAACTCGCCGGGCATCTTCCTGGAGCAGGAAGCCCCGAGCATCGAAGTCTCGCTGGACGTCGGCGCTGAAAGCATCGCCGAAGGCATCTACGAGTCGACCGTGACCATCACCGTCACCGCCAAGCTCAAGGACAAGGTCGCCTTCCTGGTCGAAGGCAAGCAGGCTGGCATCTTCGAAGCCCGCAACATCCCGGCCGAGCAGATGGATCCGCTGCTGGGCATCGGCTGCCCGAACATCATCTACCCGTACCTGCGCGCCAACATCGCCGACGTGATCAGCCGCGCCGGTTTCCCGCCGGTCCACCTGGCCGAGATCAACTTCGAAGCCTTCTACCAGCAGCGCCAGGCCGCCATGGCCCAGGCTGCCGCCGCACCGGCACAATAAGCTGTTCTCCCGCGGGCGCCGCGCTGTGCGGCGCCCGCTCCTGCCTCACGACGCGGTTCACGTAACACCCAGGCCCGCCATGATCTATTCCCGACTTCTTGCAGGCATGCTCCTCATGGCAGCCTCGAGTGCGTTCGCCGTCGATTTCAAGACGGTCGGCGCGCCCATGGCCATCCTGTACGACACCCCTTCCGCCAAGGGCAACAAGCTGTACGTGGCGCCCGCCGGCATGCCGGTCCAGGTCATGCTCAGCTATGGCGAGTGGGTCAAGGTGCGCGACATGAACGGCGACGTGGCCTGGACCCAGTCCAAGGGCCTGTCCGCCCGCCGCAACGTGCTGGTGCGCGTGCCGGGAGCACGCGTCTTCACCGAGCCCAGCGACACCTCCCAGGTCCTGATGACCGCGGACAAGGGTGTGCTGCTCGAACTGGTCGATCCGAACGCCGTCACCTGGGCGCGCGTGCGCCACCGGGACGGCATCGTCGGCTACATCAAGGCTTCCGACATCTGGGGCCTGTGATTCCTTCCTAGGATTCCATGCAACACGACAAACACCCCTCCAAGATCACCATCCTCGGCGCCGGCGCCTGGGGCACCGCGGTCGCGATCGCGCTCGCCGCGCGCCACGACGTGCTGCTGTGGGGCCGCAACCCGCAGCAGATGCGCGACACCGAGGCCGCGCGCGAAAACGCCTACCTGCCGGGCCACCCGCTGCCGGCTTCCCTGCGCGTGGGCAGCGACTTCGAGGCCGCGCTGGCGCACGTGATCGACGCACGCCCGGACGAGGCGCCGCTCCTGATCGCGGCCTGCCCGGTGGCCGGCCTGCGCCCGCTGCTGGAACAGCTGCGCGGCCGCGCGGTCCCGAACGTGGTTTGGCTGTGCAAGGGCTTCGAGGCCGGCACCGGCCTGCTGCCGCACCAGGTGATGGCCGAGGTGCTGGGCGCTCAGGGGGAACATCCTGTCCCCGGCGCCGCCCTGTCCGGCCCCTCCTTCGCCCAGGAAGTGGCGCGCGGCCTGCCCTGCGCGCTGTCGGTGGCCTCCGAGTCGGCCGAGCTGCGCGAGCGTGTGGTGGCCGCGGTCCACGGCGGCAACCTGCGCGTCTACGCCTGCGACGACCTGGTGGGCGTCGAGGTCGGCGGCGCGGTCAAGAACGTGATGGCGATCGCCACCGGCACGGCCGACGGCCTGGGCATGGGGCTGAACGCACGCGCCGCCCTCATCACCCGCGGGCTGGCCGAGATCACCCGCCTGGGCGTGGCGCTGGGGGCGCAGCCGGGCACCTTCATGGGGCTGACGGGAATGGGCGATTTGATCCTGACCTGCACCGGCGACCTGTCGCGCAACCGGCGCGTGGGGCTGGCGCTGGCCCAGGGCAAGGCGCTGGATACCATCGTGGCCGAGCTGGGGCATGTGGCCGAAGGCGTGCCGTGTGCGAAGTCGGTGCGCGAGCTGGCGCACAGGATGGGGGTGGAGATGCCGATTACGGAGGCGGTGGCCGGGGTGCTGTTCGATGGGGTCGCGGCGACCGAGATGGCGGCGCGGTTGCTGGCGCGGGATCCGAGGGTGGAACTCGCTTAATGTTTAAGCTGTTGGCTGCTCGGGCAAACTTGGGTCCCCGCCTGCGCGGGGATGACGTCTGAGGGCAGCAGGCCAGCGCAAATGTTGTGGCACGCACCTTGTAAACGTCATCCCCGCGCAGGCGGGGACCCAAGTTTCTCAGCGCACCAACAACGTATCAGCTCGCCGCCCCGCGCGGATCATTGGTCGGCCCACCCGTCCTGACGGGCCCCATCAAGATCGTCATCAGCGCCACCGCGTCCTTCACGGCGCGAATCGTATGCGGCTCCCCGCCCGCCAGATACACCATCTCGTTCGGCTTGAGCGCCGTGGTGCGCCCGTGCGCATCGACCGCGAGCTCGCCTTCGAGGCAGAGGATGGTCACCTCCCCTTCCACGCGGTGCTCGGGGATCGGCCGTTCCTTCGGCACCACCAGGCGCATCAGTTCCATGTGCTCGGTCTTGACCAGGGCCACGGACGTGAAATGGGCGATGTCGTCGTCTCCGCGCTCCAGCGCGATCCGCTCCCCCGATACTGCGTGTTGCAAGGCCATGTCGCCCTCCTTCCCTATGACTCGTCGATGTTCTCCGGCACTCCGCGCAGCCAGGTCACCAGCGCGAAGGCATCCTTGAATCCGCTTGCCAGCTGCGGCACCAGCTTGTCCGGCTCGTTCACGGCCAGGTCCACCTCGATCCACACGAAAAAGCTTTTCAGCTTGAGGTAGTCGACCAGCGGATGCTCCGGATCGAAACCCTTCGGCGGCCGCTGCAGCTTGCCCTCGTCGTGGCGCAGGTCGCCGTAGGTGGCGCGGAGATGCTTATTCTTCAACATTTTGGCGAAACCCGGCGCATCGTTGACCACGTGCTGGCGGATCGCCTTCAGGCGCGCCGCCGGCGGGATGTATTCTCCCGCGCCGAACAGCAGCTTGCCGTTGCGCTCGATGTGGAAGTAATAGGTCGGCCCGGCGCCGTCGCTCGGCTTGCGCTTGTTGTTGGGCGCGATCCCGGCCGCGAAGTGGGTCTTATAGGGCGTCTTGTCCTTGGCGAAGCGGGTGTCGCGCTGGAAGCGGAACACCGCCTTCTTCGGATCGCAGGCGGCGATCGCCTTGTCGAACTTCGCCATTTCGCGGATCAGCTCGGTGACCGTCTCCACGAATTCGGTACGCAGGATGTCGTAGCGCGGCTTGTTCCACAGGAACCAGGGGCGGTTGTTGTTCTCGCTGAGTTCGTTCAGGTATTGCGTCAGGTCACGCAGGTGCATGGAGTGTCGGGAAAAAAATTCAGGGAACCTGGCGCGGGCGGCGGCCCACCGTCACGCCGAGGGTGGACTCGCGGCTCTTGCGCAGGATGGTCATCTGGGCCTTGGAGCCGGGAGCGAGCTGGGCGATCAGGTTGAGCATGTCGTTGGTCGAGCCCACCGGCTTGCCGCCCACCGCCACCAGGATGTCGCCCGGCTGGATGCCGGCGCGGTCGGCCGGCCCGCCGCGCACCACGCCGGCGATGATCGCGCCGCTCGAGCGCGCCAGGCCGAAGCTGTCGGCCAGCTCGGGCGTGATGTCCTGGGACTCGATGCCGATCCAGCCGCGCACCACCTGGCCATGCTTGACGATGGAGTCGAGCACGGTCTTGGCGGTGGACACGGGTATCGCGAAGCCGATGCCGACCGAGCCGCCGGTCTGGGAATAGATCGCGGAATTGATGCCCAGCAGGTGCCCATTGGTATCGACGAGGGCCCCGCCCGAGTTGCCGAAGTTGATCGCGGCGTCGGTCTGGATGAAATTTTCGAAGTGATTGATGTGCAGGTTGTTGCGGCCCAGCGCGGAAATGATGCCCAGGGTGACGGTCTGGCCGACGCCGAAGGGATTGCCGATGGCCAGCACCACGTCGCCCACACGCGCCTGCTCGGGGTCGCCCAGCACCATCACCGGCAGGTCGCGCGCGGCGATGCGGATCACGGCCAGGTCGGTTTCCGGGTCGAGGCCGACGATGCGCGCCGCCACCTTGCGCCCGTCCGCCAGGCCGACCTCGATGGCGTCGGCGCCCTCGACCACGTGGTTATTGGTCAGGATATAGCCGTCGGCGCTGACGATCACGCCCGAGCCCAGGCTGGCCAACTGCTCTTCCGGCGGCATGCGGTCGCCGAAGAAGCGGCGGAAGAATGGATCCTTCAGCAGCGGATGGGCCTGGCGCGTGGCCTTGCTGGTGAAGATGTTGACGACCGTGGGCATGGCCCTGGCGGCCGCTTCCCGGTAGCTGCCGCCGGGCGCACGCGGCGGCGCCTGCAGCATGGGTACCGGTTTGCCGGGGCTGCCCACGCTGACCGGCTCGGGTTTTTCTTCCAGCCAGGCCGGCCTGAAGGCCGCCACCACGAGGTAGACAGCGAGCGCGACGGTGACCGCCTGGGCGAACAGCATCCACAGGCGCTTGAAGACGCTTGTGCGCGGCACCACGGGAAGTTCGCCGTCTTTCATACGCCTTAGCGCCTTAAGGAATCGCGGATCTCGCGCAGCAGCAGGATTTCTTCGGCCGTCTGGGCCGGCGTGGGCGAGGCTTCCGGGGCGGGGCCGCGCAGGCGGTTGATCATCTTGACCATCTGGAAGATGACGAATGCCAGGAGGATAAAGTTGAGCAATATAGTCAAGAAGTTACCATATGCCAACACTGCACCTGCCTTCTTGGCCTCCACCAGTGGTAAGTTATAGGCTTGGCCATTGAGCGGAAGGTAATAACTGGCGAAATCGAGGCCGCCGAACAGTTTGCCGATCGGCGGCATGATGATGTCCTGCACCAGCGAATCGACAATCTTGCCGAAGGCGCCGCCGATGATGACACCCACGGCCAGGTCGACCACATTGCCGCGCATCGCAAATGTCTTGAACTCTTTCATCATCCCCATTGGAGCATCCCTTCATTGTTGTTGAGACAAGCGATTGCATGATACCGCAAGCCTTCGGCGAACGGACGCCGCACCCCTGTTGTCATAGTGCGGCTGGCACGGGCGTTTCGTGGAACTGTGTACCGTTGATAATTTTTTTCCAATCGGTATTGCCATTCACATATAATTTTGTGTTGCTGGAAGCTCTTTATTGATTCTTTAGTTTCGTATTTTCACGGAGTGGGGTTGGTATGAGTAATGAGAAGCAGGTCGATCCAGGCCGCCGAGGCTTGCTGGTCGCAACATGTGCGGCTGGCGGCGTAGTAGGTGTATCCACGGCGGGAGCCCTGGTGAGCACCTTCCAGCCATCCGAGCGCGCGAAAGCCGCAGGGGCACCGGTGGAGGTCGATATTTCCGACGTCAAGCCGGGTGAAATGAAAGTGGTGGAATGGCGCGGCAAGCCGGTCTGGATCTTGCGCCGTACGCCGGAAATGATGGCCACCCTCACCAAGGTCGAAGGCGAACTCGCCGATCCGGCCTCCGAGAAGGTATTCCAGCTGCCGATGCCGGAATACGCCAAGAATCCATATCGCGCGCGCGCCGAGCACAAGGAAGTGCTGGTCACCGTGGGCATCTGCTCGCACCTGGGCTGTTCGCCCTCGTCGCGCCTGAGCTCGGGCCCGCAGCCGAACCTGCCGGACAACTGGCCGGGCGGCTTCCTCTGCCCTTGCCACGGTTCGACCTTCGACCTGTCGGCACGCGTATTCCAGAACAAGCCGGCGCCGACCAACATGGACGTGCCGCCGTATATGTACCTCTCCGATAACAAGCTGATCATCGGCAAAGACGAGAAAGGCGAGGCATAAAAAATGGCATTCAAGGAGACAAAGCTTCCCGCAAGCGCACCGGCCGGCCACAAGGCCCTGGCCTGGGTGGACGACCGCTTCCCGCTCTCGAAGCTGTGGAACGACCAATGGGGCAAGTATTACGCGCCCAAGAATTTCAATACCTGGTATCTGTTCGGCTCGCTGGCCATGCTGGTGCTGGTGCTGCAGATCGTCACCGGTATCTTCCTGACCATGCACTACAAGCCCGACGCCAACCTGGCGTTCGGCTCGGTCGAATACATCATGCGCGAAGTGCCCTGGGGCTGGCTGGTGCGCTACATGCACTCGACCGGCGCATCGGCCTTCTTCATCGTGGTCTACCTGCACATGGCGCGCGCGCTGATGTACGGTTCCTACCGCAAGCCGCGCGAACTGATCTGGCTGTTCGGCTTCGCGATCTTCCTGTGCCTGATGGCGGAAGCCTTCTTCGGCTACCTGCTGCCATGGGGCCAGATGTCGTACTGGGGCGCCCAGGTGATCGTCAACCTGTTCGGTGCGATCCCGGTCATCGGTCCTGACCTGTCGCTGTGGATCCGCGGCGACTACGTGGTGTCGGACGCGACCCTGAACCGCTTCTTCGCCTTCCACGTCATCGCCCTGCCGCTGGTGCTGCTGGGCCTGGTTGCCGCCCACCTGATCGCGCTGCACGAAGTCGGCTCGAACAACCCGGACGGCATCGAAGTGAAGGAAAACCTGGGCCCGGACGGCCATCCGGTGGACAGCATCCCGTCGCATCCCTACTACACCGTCAAGGACATCTACGGCGTGGCCGTGTTCCTGCTGCTGTTCTCGGCCGTGGTGTTCTTCGCGCCTGAAATGGGCGGCTACTTCCTGGAATACAACAACTTCCTGCCGGCCGACTCGATGAAGACCCCGCCGCATATCGCGCCGACCTGGTACTTCACGCCGTTCTACTCGGTGCTGCGCGCCACGACCGCCGACTTCATGTACGTGCTGATGGCCGCGATCGCCGCCTACGTCGTGTTCATCTGGCTCAAGTCGCGCCTGGCCTACCGCACCAAGATCATCATCGCCGTGATCGGCCTGGTGATGATCGTCGGCATGCTGCCGCAGGTGCTGGAAGCGAAGTTCTGGGGCGTGGTCCTGTTCGGCACCTCGGTCGTGATCCTGGCCTTCCTGCCATGGCTCGACCACTCGCCGGCCAAGTCGCTGCGCTACCGCCCGAGCTGGCACAGCACCCTGTACATCGTGTTCGCGGTCGTCTTCGTGACCCTGGGCTACCTGGGCACCCAGCTGCCGACCCCGGCCTTCACGATCATCTCGCAAGTGTGCACCCTGGCCTACTTTGCGTTCTTCCTGCTGATGCCCTGGTGGAGCACCATGGGCGCATTCAAGCCGGTGCCTACCCGCGTGAGCTATGCGGCGCACTGATCGACATCAAGAGCACAAGGACATCACATGAAATTTGCGAAGAAACTGATGGCGGTCCTGGCCCTGGTGCCGGGACTGGTATTCGCCGCGGAAGGCGGCTTTCCGCTGGAACCCGCGCCTGAGCGCCACGAGCTGACGTCGCTGCAGAACGGCGCCAAGCTGTTCGTCAACTACTGCCTGAACTGCCACTCGGCCTCGGCGATGCGCTACAACCGCCTGCGCGACCTGGGCTTGACCGAAGAGCAGATCAAGAACAACCTGCTGTTCTCGCAGGACAAGGTGGGCGGCATGATGACGACGGCCCTGCGCCCGGACGACGCGAAAGCCTGGTTCGGCGCGGTGCCGCCGGACCTGTCGGTGATCGCGCGCGCCAAGTCCTCGCCGGCCGGCACGGGCGCCGACTACCTGTACACCTACCTGCGCACCTTCTACAAGGACGACACCCGCCCGACCGGCTGGAACAACATGGTGGTGCCGAACGTGGCGATGCCGCACGTGATGTGGCAGCTCCAAGGTGTGCGCACGGCCAAGTTCGTCGAGGAAAAAGACCCGCATGATGCCAGCAAGATGATCCACAAGTTCGCCGGCTTCGAACAAGTGGCGCCGGGCAGCATGAGCAGCCGCGACTTCGACGCCGCGACCGCCGACCTGGTGGCCTACCTGAGCTGGATGGCCGAGCCGGCCCAGGAACAGCGCAAGCGCCTGGGCGTGATCGTGCTGCTGTTCATGTCGGTCTTCGCTTTCCTGGCCTGGCGTTTGAAGGCATCGTACTGGAAAGAAGTGAAGTAATTCGCTTTCATTGCCCGGTTGGCTATAATACGGGCAATCATTTTTCGGGGTGAGACGCTTTGCGCTCACCCTTTGTTTCTTAAGGAACGATAAACCATGATGGTTCTCTACTCCGGCACCACGTGCCCGTTCTCCCAACGCTGCCGCCTGGTCCTGTTCGAAAAGGGCATGGACTTCGAGGTGCGCGACGTCGACCTGTTCAACAAGCCGGAAGACATCTCGACCATGAACCCCTACGGCCAGGTCCCGATCCTGGTCGAGCGCGAACTGATCCTGTACGAATCGAACATCATCAACGAATACATCGACGAGCGCTTCCCGCACCCGCAGCTGATGCCGGCCGACCCGCTGATGCGCGCGCGCGCCCGCCTGATGCTGTTCAACTTCGAGAAAGAACTGTTCGTCCACGTGCACACGCTGGAAAGCGAGCGCAACAAGACCAACGACAAGAACCACGACAAGGCTAGAGCCGAAATCCGCGACCGCCTGACCACCCTGGCGCCGCTGTTCCTGAAGAACAAGTATATGCTGGGCGACGAGTTCTCGATGCTGGACGTCGCGATCGCTCCGCTGCTGTGGCGCCTGGACCACTACGGCATCGAGCTGTCGAAGACCGCGGCCCCGCTGATGAAATACGCCGAGCGCATCTTCTCGCGTCCGGCCTACATCGAGGCGCTGACCCCGTCCGAGAAGGTGATGCGCCGCTAATGGCGTGGCGGGAGGCATGGTTCCTCCCGCGTCCTTCGCCCGATACGCGCCGGAAACCGGACGCCCGCAGAGGAATCCGCTACACTGGACACGTACATATCAATATCCTTTTGATAACACAGCAATGGCAGAGATCTCCACCAAACCCTATCTGTTGCGCGCCATTTACGAATGGTGCACCGACAGCGGCTACACGCCTTACCTTGCAGTCAAGGTCGATGCCGCCACAACGGTGCCGATGGAATACGTGCGCAAGGGTGAGATCATCCTGAACATCAGCTACGGCGCCACCTCGGGGCTGAAGATGGACAACGACGCCATCCACTTCCGCGCCCGTTTCAACGGCGTGTCGCGCGAGCTGTATATCCCGGTGCAGAACGTGCTGGCGATTTACGCGAACGAGAATGGCCAGGGGATGGCGTTCGAGGTGAGCACGACCGCCTCCGAGGCGCCCGCCTCCGCGCCGGCCGAGGCTGCGTCGCCCTCCTTGTCGGCGGTGCCGAATGGCGCGGGCGAGCCTGCCGCCGCGCCGGAACCGGCCACCACCGGGCCGGACGACGACAACGAGCCGCCGAAGAAAGGCGGACGTCCGACGCTGACCCGCATCAAATAAGGGTATAATTGTTGCCCTAACGATCACACCGATCAGTAGCCGACTTAGCTCATCAGGTAGAGCAGTTGATTTGTAATCATCAGGTGGCGGGTTCGAGTCCTGCAGTCGGCACCATCTTCGAAAGTGTGAAATAGAAAAAGCCCAACCACCGGTCGGGCTTTTTGTTTTTACGGACCAGAATTTCACGCGACTTTCGCAGCCTTGCAGCCCTTCCTGATCTGGGCCGTCTCGATCGCTTCGACCTCTCCTTTGAACTTCGCCACATCGGCCGCATGGTCACCGGTCAGCTTGCTGGCCGGGACCAGGGCCAGGAAGACCGTCGCGGCATCCATGTTGGCTTTCGAGTCCTGCATGGCGGAGACCTTTTGCAGACCGGCACGCGCGTCGCTCAGGTAGGTCGAGAGTTGCACGCAGTCGATGCCGCTGTACTTTTCGTGCGAAACATAAGATGCGGCAATGCTTTCCGGCCGGCTTGCGCAAGCGGACAGGACGGCGACGGAAACTGCAGCGATAAACAGGTTTTTCATTTGACACCCCTTAGTATTGTTGTCGAGAGAGGATCTTGAACGGCCCTCAAAGTCAAATAACATGCCAAACCAAGTATTGGTTAGGCATACTTCGACACGAATACCGCTTTCAGACCAGTGCACGTCTTTCCAAGGTTCACACCCTTCGTATTTACGGCGTCCCCGGAAATCAGAATGCCGTGATAGCAAAATCGATGCCACTTCGATAAGTGACTGATTTTTAAGCGATTCATCCTATTGCGTCTAGGAATCTGTAAGTTATATCGACATCGAATGCATACCAAGAATTTCATAAGATAAACGTATGAAAGCCTTGAATAGGCCCATGATGAAAACGCATACCTGCCAGTCGTTGTATCCCCGCACCACAACCAAAAGTTTCCTTAAACACAGCAAACCTGTGCCAAAATCCCTAACTGCAATATTTGTTTGACCGCCATTTGACCCAGTGCTATAGTCGGATCAAAGCCAATGGTAACGTTTCCAACGTTCCAGAAAAACAATGGCGGAGAACGGAGACACGATGTCCACAGCACGCATTCTGGCCGCAGCCTGCGCCTGGCTGTGCGTCGCCGCATCCGCGCCGGCAGTTCAAGCGGCGCAAGCCACCGCCCCCAGGGCGGAAGTCATCCATTGGTGGACCTCGGGCGGCGAATCGGCTGCCGTGAAGCAGGTCGCCCAGGCCTACCGCAATGCCGGCGGCATCTGGGTCGATACCGCGATCGCAGGCGGCGACCAGTCGCGCGCCGTCACCATCAACCGCATCGTCGGCGGCAATCCGCCCACCGCGGCCCAGTTCAACACCTCCAAGCAGTTCCTCGACGTGATCGAGCAGGACATGCTGAACAACGTCGACAGCGTCGCCCGCGCCCACAACTGGGACCAGATCCTGCCGGCGCCCATCGTCGATGTGATCAAAGTGGGCGGCCACTATTACGCGGTGCCGCTGAACATCCACATGCAGACCTGGATCTGGTATTCGAAGGCCGCCTTCCAGAAGGCCGGCATTGCGAAGGAACCGGCCAGCATGCCCGAATTCTTCGCCGCCCTCGACAAGCTGAAGGCGGCCGGCATCGTTCCCCTCGCCCACGGCGGCCAGTCCTGGCAGGAGACCATCCTGTTCTCGGCGGTGCTGGCCAACATGGGCGGCCGCGAGATGTATCTGAAAGTGCTGCGCGACCGCGACCAGGCCACCCTGAATTCGCCGGCCTTCCGCCAGATCCTACAAACCTTCAAGCGCCTGAAAGCCTATGTCGATCCGAACTCCCCGGGCCGCAACTGGAACGACGCCACCGCCATGGTCATCAGCGGCAAGGCGGGCTTCCAGATCATGGGCGACTGGGCCAAGGGCGAATTCACCAATGCGCAGCAGGTCGCGGGCCAGCACTACGGCTGCATCGCCGGCCTGGGCGCGGCCAGTCCCTACCTGATCCAGGGCGACGTCTTTGTCTTCCCGCGTACCGAGGACCCGGCGGCGGTGAAAGCCCAGAACCTGCTGGCCGGCGTGGTCGCCCAGCCGGAGCTGCAGGTCAGCTTCAGTAAACTGAAGGGCTCGATCCCGGTGCGCACCGACGTCGATGTCTCCACGCTCGACATGTGCGCCCGGAAGGGCATCGAGATCATCAAGGACCGCTCGCGCCAGCTCGGCGTCAGCGAGGTGTATCTGACTCCGGACCAGAACGGCGCCCTGCAGGATATCCTCACGGCCTACTGGAACATGAACATCGCGGTGGAGAAGGTCCAGCGCAGCATCGCCAACGCCCTCAAATACTGACGCCATGCTCGTTCGCCGCCTGCACAAATTGACCCCGCACGCCGCGCTGCTGCCGATGGCGCTGACGGTGCTGTTCGCCTACGTGGGCGCGGCGCTGTGGACCCTGCGCACCTCGTTCACCGCCTCGCGCACCTTCCCGTCCGAGAAGTGGATCGGCCTGGCCCAGTACGTGCGCCTGTTCGACAACGAGCGCTGGCTGATCTCGATGAACAACCTGGCCGTGTACGGCGTGCTGTTCGTCCTGGCCTGCATGCTCATCGGCTTCCTGCTGGCCGTGTTCATCGACCAGCACGTGCGCGGCGAAGGTGTGCTGCGCACGGTCTTCCTCTATCCCTATGCGATGTCCTTCATCGCCACCGGCCTGGTCTGGCAATGGCTGCTCACGCCCGGCAAGGGCATCGAAGGCGCGATCCGGCAGCTGGGCTTCACGGACTTCCGCTTCGAATGGATCATCGACCAGGACATGGCGGTCTACACGATCGTCATCGCCACCGTGTGGCAGGCCTCGGGCCTGGTGATGGCGCTGATGCTGGCCGGCCTGCGCGGCATCGATCCCGAGATCTGGAAGGCGGCCCGGCTGGACGGCATTCCGCCCTGGCGCGTGTACCTGTCGATCGTGCTGCCGATGCTGGGGCCGACGATCGCCACCGTGTTCCTGCTGCTCTCCACCGCCGTCGTCAAGCTCTACGACGCCGTGGTCGCCATGACGCAAGGCGGGCCCGGTATCGCCAGCGAGGTGCCGGCCAAGTTCATCATGGACCACCTGTTCCTGCGCTCGAACATCGGCCTGGCCTCGGCCGGCGCGGTGACGATGCTGATCCCGGTGCTGGCCGTGCTGGCGCCCTATGCCTATGCCCGGGCAAGGAGGCAGCACGCATGAACCACTCCAGCGCACCCACGATGGCCGCCGCCCTGCCTACGTCGCCCGATACAGTCCGCCCTCGCCGCCGCCGCATCAACGCCGCGCGTATCGGCGTCTATGCCTTCCTGTTCGGCGCGGCACTGTTCTTCCTGCTGCCGCTGTACGTGATGATCACCACCTCGTTCAAGACGATGGACGAGATCCGCATGGGCAGCGTGCTGGCGCTACCGCTGCAGGCGACCCTGGACCCGTGGCGCAGCGCCTGGGACCAGGTCAGCGGCGGCTTCTGGAATTCGGTGGCGATCACCGTGCCCTCTACCTTGCTGCCGATCCTGATCGGCGCGGTCAATGGCTACGCGCTGTCGTTCTGGCGCCCGCGCTTCGCCAACCTGCTGTTCGGCGTGCTGATGGCGGGCGCCTTCATCCCGGTGCAGGTGATGATCTATCCGCTGGTGTGGATGATGGCCAAGGCCGGCCTGTTCGGCTCCTTGCCCGCCATCGTGCTGGTGCACTGCATCTTCGGCATGCCGGTGATGACCCTCCTGTTCCGCAACTACTACGCCTCGGTGCCGCACGAGCTGTTCCAGGCCGCGCGGGTCGACGGCGGCGGCTTCTGGCGCATCTTTCTACAGGTGATGCTGCCGATGTCGCTGCCCATCATCGTGGTGGCGGCGATCATGCAGGTGACCGGCGTGTGGAACGACTACATCCTGGGCCTGGTGTTCGCCGGGCGCGACAACCTGCCGATGACGGTCCAGCTCAACAACGTGATCAACACCACCACCGGCACGCGCCTGTACAACGTGAACATGGCCGCGACCATCCTGACGGCGGCGCTGCCGCTGGCGATCTACTTCATCTCCGGACGCTGGTTCGTGCGCGGCATCGCCGCCGGCGCCGTGAAAGGCTGAACGCATGTCGAACGTCCATCTGCGCAAACTGTGCATCACCCGCGGCAGCAACGAGATCATCCGCGACCTCGACCTGCAGGTGGAGCCGGGCGAGTTCCTGGTCCTGCTCGGGCCGTCGGGCTGCGGCAAGTCGACCCTGCTGCACAGCATCGCCGGCCTGATCGACCTGTCCGGCGGCGCGATCGAGATCGGCGGGCGCGACATGAGCCATGCCGACCCGAGCGAGCGCGGGATCGGCATGGTGTTCCAGTCGTATGCGCTGTACCCGACCATGACGGTCGAGAAGAACATGTCCTTCGGCCTGCGCATCGCGGGCGCGCCGAAGGCCGAGATCCAGCGCCGCGTGGGACGCGCCGCCGCCATGCTGCAGCTCGACGCCCTGCTGGACCGCAAGCCGGCCCAGCTCTCGGGCGGCCAGCGCCAGCGTGTGGCGATCGGGCGCGCCCTGGTGCGCGAGGCCGGCGTCTACCTGTTCGACGAACCGCTGTCGAACCTGGACGCCAAGCTGCGCACCGAGCTGCGGCGCGAACTGAAGATGCTGCACCAGACGCTAGGGTCCACCATGATCTACGTGACCCACGACCAGGCCGAGGCGATGACCCTGGCCACCCGCATCGTGGTGATGCAGGGCGGGCGCATCCAGCAGATCGGCACCCCGTGCGAGGTCTACGAGCGTCCCGCGAACCGCTTCGTGGCGGGCTTCCTGGGTTCGCCCTCGATGAACTTCATCGAGGGCGAGGTCGACCTCCACGGGTGTTTCCGCGCCGGGGCGCTCGTGCTTCCGCTCCTGGAAACCCGCGCACTGCCCGGCGCGGCGACCCTGGGCGCGCGTCCCGAGCACCTGCGGATCCGCGACGACGGCCCGCTCGAAGCCCTGGTCACCCTGGTGGAGCCGATGGGGAACCACCAGGTGGTCTGGCTCGATTGCGGCGGGCACGCCTTATCCAGCCTGGTGCACGAGCCGCGCCCGATGGCCGCGGGCCAGCGCGTGCGCTTCGCGATCGATGCGGCCCGGGTATCGCTGTTCGATCCGTCCAGCGGAAACAGCGTGTAAAGACGGGTGCCGTGAAAACAAAGATGCAGTATGCTTCGGTGTTGTTTGAATAACTCAACAGGAAACGGTCAGTGGCGACTATCAAGGATGTAGCGCGTCTTGCGGGTGTGGGCCTCGGCACCGCCTCGCGCGTGGTCAGCGGCAAGGGCTCGGTGTCCCCGGCCACGCTGGAACGCGTGCGCAAGGCGATCGACGAGCTGGGCTTCCGCCCTTCGCACGCCGCGCGCGCCCTGCTGTCCGGCACCAGCCGCATGATCGGCGTCTACATCCCGGCCCTGAGCGGCACCTTCTACACGCCCATCCTGCAGATCATCGATACCGAGCTGCGCGCCGCCGGCCTGCACATGGTGGTGGCCTTCGGCGTGGGCCTGGGCGATGCGCGCCGCCAGGCGGTGGACGGCATCGAGTTCCTGATCGAGCGCGGCTGCGACGGCCTGATCATGATGACCAGCGCCCTGCTCGACGAGGACATCGCCGCCCTCGGCGTCAAGCAGCACCAGCTGGTGGCCCTGAACCACGAATTCAGCAAGGTTCCGGAACAGTGCTTCACGGTCGACCACGCGATGGGCGGACGCCTGGCCGCGCGCACCCTGCTCGACTACAAGCACCGCGACATCGCCATCATCGCCGGCCCGGCGGCGCTGGCCGACAACGTGGCCCGTATCGACGGCTTCATGGGCGAACTGGCGAGCGAAGGCATCGATACCAGCAAGATCTGGGTGGCCGAGAGCGACTTCTCGCCCGCCGGCGGCTGGGCCGCGGCCAAGGAACTGATCGAATCGGGCACCCCGTGCAGCGCCCTGTTCTGCGCCAACGACGAGATGGCGGTCGGCGCCCTGTCCTACTTCCAGGAAGCCGGCATCAGCGTGCCGCGCGACCTGTCCGTGATCGGCTACGACGACACCGAGAGCGCGGCCTTCTCGGCGCCGCGCCTGACGTCCGTCCACATGCCCTGGCGCGAGATGACCCTGAATGGCCTGAACATGCTGCTCAACCGCTGCTACGACCTGCAGCGCCCAGTGTCGCGCACCTTCCCGGTGAGCGTCACGCTGCGCGCCTCGCTGGCCAAGGCGCCGACGACGCGGAAGAAGAAATCATGAGCGGACACAGGGTTGCGACCCTGCGGCCGCTTGCCGGCCATTTTTTTGTCGCCGGATTGGAAAGCTTTCCATTAGAATGTCCGAATAACGCTTTTATTTGACGTGAGACCATGACCACTGCCAACCGCCCCGAGCCCGTCGCACCAGCGCGCAGCGACTTCGCCTCCGACTTCCTGTGGGGCTGCGCCACATCGTCCTACCAGATCGAGGGCGCCGGCGCGGTCGACGGCCGGGTCGAATCGATCTGGGACCGCTTCGCCGCCACGCCCGGCAAGGTGCGCGACGGCTCCAACGGCTCGGTCGCCTGCGACCACTACCACCGCTGGCCGGAGGACTTCGACATCGGCCGCGACATGGGCCTGAACGCCTACCGCTTCTCGATCGCCTGGCCGCGCATCTTCGGCGAATTCAAAAGCAAGCCGAACGTCAAAGGATTGGATTTTTATTCTCGCCTGGTGGACGGCATGCTGGAACGCGGCCTGCAGCCCTGGGCCACGCTCTACCACTGGGACCTGCCGCAATATTTACAAGACCGCGGCGGCTGGGCCAATCGCGAGACGGTGGACGCCTTCCTGGAATTCACAGATGCGATGACGCGCCGCCTGGGCGACCGGGTCAAGCACTGGATTACCCACAACGAACCCTGGTGCACGGCCATCATCGGCAACTTCGAAGGCTGGCATGCGCCGGGCAATACCGACTTCAAGACCGCGCTCCAGGTCGCGCACCACGTGCTGCTCTCGCACGGCAAGGCGGTGCCGCTAATCCGCGCCAACGTGCCGGATGCGCAAGTCGGCATCGCGCTCAGCCTGCACCCGCTGCGCGCCGCCAGCAATCAAGCCGAGGACGTGGCCGCGATGGAGCGCCACGACGGCCTGCGCTACCGCTGGTTCCTCGACCCGCTGCACGGCCGCGGCTATCCGCAGGCCGTCCTGGACTACATCGGCGAAGCCGCGCCGACGGTCCTGCCGGGCGACATGGACGCGATCGCGGTCGACACCGACTTCCTGGGCGTGAACTACTACTTCCCCGAGACCATCGCCAACGCCCCGGGTCACGCGCCGCTGGACGCCAAAGTGCTGCCGCCGGGCGAGGTCGAGACCACCGCGATGGGCTGGGAAGTCTCGCCGCAAGGCCTGGCCGAGCTGCTGGTGCGTATCGAGCAGGACTACCACCCGGGCCCGATCTACATCACCGAGAACGGCTCCTGCTACGAAGACAGCGTGGATGCGAACGGCGAGATCGAGGATACCGGGCGCCGCCACTACCTGATGCGCCACTTGTCCACCCTGAAGTCGGCCATCGCCGACGGCGTACCGGTGAAGGGCTATTTCGCCTGGAGCCTGCTCGACAACTTCGAATGGGCGGAAGGCTACCTGCGCCGCTTCGGCCTGACCCACATCGACTATGACACCCAGCAGCGCCGGCTGAAGAGCAGCGGCAAGTGGTACCGCTCCTTCCTGCGCCAGGAATAACCCACTTCTCCCCGAGACCGCCCATGACACCCAAGCTTCGTTCCCTTGTGCTGGCCCTTGCCGTCGCCCTTCCCGCGCACACCATCCAGGCCGCCGCCCCCACGGCCGCCTGGCCGAAAACCGGCAGCGCCATCCAGCACGACGCCGCGCTCGAGAAGCGGGTCGCCGAGATCGTCGGCAAGATGACCCTGGCCCAGAAGATCGGCCAGATGACCCAGCCCGAGATCAAGGCCGCGACGCCGGCCGACGTGACGCGCTACTACCTGGGCTCGGTGCTGAACGGCGGCGGCAGCTGGCCGAACAATAACAAGCATGCGACGGCGAAGGAGTGGCTGGCGCTGGCCCAGGCCTACCACGAGGCCTCGATGAAGACGGACATGGCGGTCAAGGTGCCGGTCATCTGGGGCACGGATGCGGTCCACGGCCACAACAACGTGCCGGGCGCCACCCTGTTCCCGCACAATATCGGCCTGGGCGCGGCGCGCAACCCCAAGCTGGTACGCGAGATCGGCGCCGCCACCGCCAAGGCGGTGCGCGCCACCGGTATCGCCTGGGTGTTCGGCCCGACCCTGGCCGTGGTGCGTGACGACCGCTGGGGGCGCACGTATGAAAGCTATGCGGAAGACCCGGCCGTGGTGAAACGCTATGCCGGCGAATACGTGAAGGGCATGCAGGGCGCGTTCAAGAGCGACGCCAACACGGTGGCCACCGCCAAGCACTTCATCGGCGACGGCGGCACCGAGAACGGCAAGGACCGTGGCGTCACCAAGGTCAGCGAAGCCGAGCTGCTGGGCATCCACGGCCAGGGCTACCTTACCGCCCTGGGCGCGGGCGCCCAGACCGTGATGGCCTCGTTCAACAGCTGGACTGACACCGCTACCGGCGTCGAGCATGGCAAGCTCCATGGCAGCAAGGTGGCGCTGAACGACATCCTGAAGAACAAGATGGGCTTCGACGGCTTCGTGGTCAGCGACTGGAACGGCATCGGCGAGGTGGCCGGCTGCCGCAACGACAGCTGCCCGCAGGCGATCAACGCGGGCATCGACATGATCATGGTGCCGGACGAGTGGAAAGCCTTCATCGCCAACACCATCAAGCAGGTGGAAAGCGGCGAGATCCCGATGGCGCGCATCGACGACGCCGTCACCCGGATCCTGCGCGTCAAGCTGCGCGCCGGCCTGTTCGACAAGAGCCCGGCCCAGAACGCCCACGCCGGCAAGGACGAGGCGATGCAGGCGCGCGCCCTGGCGCGCCAGGCGGTGCGCGAGTCGCTGGTGCTGCTCAAGAACGAAGGCCCGGCGCTGCCGCTGGCGCGCGGCAAGAAGCTCCTCGTGGTGGGCAAGAGCGCGGACGACTTGTCGAACCAGTCCGGCGGCTGGTCGCTCACCTGGCAGGGCACGGCGAATACCAATGCCGACTTCAAGCATGCCGACACCATCCTGGCCGGCATCCGCGCAGCGGCCGGCGCCGCCAACGTCAGCTACAGCCTGGATGCCAGAAATGTCGATGTGTCCAGCTTCGACGCCGTGATCGCCGTCATCGGCGAGCGCCCGTATGCGGAAGGCGACGGCGACATCGGCCTGTCCGGCACCCTGCGCCACAGCAGCCGCTATCCGGAAGACCTGGCTGTGCTGCGCAAGGTCGCGGGCAAGGGCAGGCCGGTGATCACGGTGATGGTGTCCGGCCGCCCGCTGTACACCAACGACCTGCTGAATCTGTCCGACACCTTCATCGCGGCCTGGCTGCCGGGCTCCGAGGGCAAGGGCGTGTCCGACCTTCTGGTGGCGGGCGCCAAGGCCTACGATTTCCGCGGCAAGCTGCCCTTTTCGTGGCCGAAGTCGGCCTGCCAGACCCGCCTGAACGTGGGCGACAAGGACTATGCGCCGCTGTTCGCCTACGGCTACGGCTTGAACAAGGCCAGCCGTTCGCGCCTCGGCAAGCTGGACGAGTCCATCCCGGCAGGCGGCTGTGGCGTGAGCAATACCTATCCTATTTTCAGCCAAGCCGACCGCGCCAGCTTCCCGCTGACGATCCGCGCTGGCCAGCAGAGCACCGTGCTGGGCGCCGACCTGAACGCCAGCTTCGCGCTGCCGGGCATCGTGGTCACCACCTCGCAGGTAAACACCCAGCAGGACGCCAAGCTGGTGAGCTGGACCGGCCCGGCCACCTTCGAGGCGCGCGGCGCGCGTCCGATGGCGCTGCCGGCGGCCGCCAGCGACAAGGCGGCGCTGCGTTTCGACACCATCGTCCAGGCGGCGCCCGCCGGCAAGGTGGCGATGGCGATGCAGGGTGCCACGATCGACGCGACCGCCCTGTTCAAGCGCCTGGCCGGCAAGGGCAAGCAGAGCGTCAAGATTCCGCTGGCCTGCTTCCCCGGCCTCGACCTGGCCAAGGTCGACACGCCCTTCAGCATCACCAGCGACGCAGCCTTCGCGGCGGCCTTCACCAACATCGAGATCGCCGGCGGCGCGGCTGCCGAAGCGGACGCCGTGCGCTGCGAGGAGCTGCGATGAGCGCACTGCGCCTGCTGGCCGACATCGGCGGCACCAACGCCCGCTTCGCGCTGGAATCCGATGCCGGCCTGCTTGATGTCGAAGTGCTGGCCTGCGCGGGCTACCCGAGCCTGGACGACGCGATGCGCGCCTACCTGGCGAATGCGCGCGGGCGCGGCCTGGCGGTGGACACGGTGCGCCATGCGGCGCTCGCCATCGCCAATCCGGTCGAGGGCGACGAGGTCAGGATGACCAACCACCACTGGAGCTTCTCGATCGAGACCCTGCGCCGCGCCCAGGACCTGACGACCCTGCTGGTGGTGAACGACTTCGCCGCGCTGGCGATGTCGCTGCCGCACCTGGCGCCGGACCAGCGGCAGCGCATCGGTGGCGGCGTCGAGCTGGCGAACCGCCCGATCGGCCTGATCGGACCCGGCACCGGCCTGGGCGTATCCGGCGTCATCCCGGCCGGGAAGCATTGGGTCGCGCTGGCCGGCGAAGGCGGCCATGTCAGTTTTTCTCCCGCCAACCGCGAAGAGGTGGCGATCCTGGAAGCGCTATGGGGCGAGTACGGCCACGTGTCGGCCGAGCGCCTGCTGTCGGGCATGGGCCTGGAGCTGATCCACTGGGCGCGCACCGGCAAGCGCATTGCCGCGCCGGAGATCACCGGCGCCGCGCTGGACGGCCGCTCGGGCGACTGCGCGGGGACGGTCGAGACCTTCTGTGCGATACTTGGCAGCGTTGCCGGAAACGTCGCCCTGACCCTGGGCGCCACCGGCGGCATGTACATCGGCGGCGGCATCGTGCCGCGCCTCGGCGGCCTGTTTACCCAATCGGCCTTCCGCGCGCGCTTCGAAGACAAGGGACGCCTGGGCTCCTACCTGGCGCGCATCCCGACCTACCTGATCACCGAGCAGTATCCCGCGCTGCGCGGCGTGTCGGCCATGCTGGCCGACCACGTCGCCAGCCTGCCATAACCACGGAGACACCATGCAGAACACCGTACCCAACCCCACCCTTTCGGCGGCGGCCGACGGAGAGCACAACCCGCACACCGGCGCGCTGGTGGTGGTCACCATCCTGTTCTTCATGTGGGGCCTGCTCACCTCGCTGAACGACGTCCTGATTCCGCACCTGAAATCGATCTACACCCTCACCTACCTGCAGGCGATGCTGGTGCAGCTGTGCTTCTTCGGCGCCTACTTCATCGTCTCGCTGCCGGCCGGCGCCCTGATCCGCCGCATCGGCTACCAGAACGGCGCCGTCACCGGCCTGATGATCGCGGCCGCCGGCTGCGCCCTGTTCTACCCGGCCTCGCAAGGAGGCTACGGCCTGTTCCTGTTCGCCTTCTTCGTGCTGGCGAGCGGCATCACCATCCTGCAGGTGGCGGCCAACCCCTATGTCACCGTGCTCGGACCGGCGCGCACCGCGTCCAGCCGCCTGACCCTGACCCAGGCTTTTAATTCGCTCGGCACCACCGTGGCGCCGGCCCTGGGCGGCATCCTGATCCTGTCGGCCGCCACCCTCGGCGCCGACCAGCTGGCGGCCATGTCCGCCGCCGACCAGGCCGCGTACAAGGCGACCGAAGCGGCGGCCGTGCAAGGCCCCTACCTGGGCCTGGCGGCGGCGCTGGCGCTGCTGGCGGTGCTGTTCGCGGTGGCCAAGCTGCCGAAGATCAACCATGACGACAGCACGGTCGCGGTGGACGGCAAGGGCGGCGCCCTGGCCTACCGCCACCTGGTGCTGGGCGCCCTGGCGATCTTCCTCTACGTGGGCGCGGAAGTCAGCATCGGCAGCTTCCTGATCAACTTCCTGGGCGAGAGCCACATCGCGGGCCTGAGCCACGCCGACGGCGCCCAGTACGTCAGCCTGTACTGGGGCGGCGCCCTGGTCGGCCGCTTCATCGGCTTCGCCGTGATGCGCTACGTCAGCCCGGGCAAGACCCTGGCCGTGAACGCGCTGGGCGCGATCCTGCTGGTGCTGCTGGCGACCTTCGGCGAAGGCAAGGTGGCGATGTGGGCGATCCTGGCGGTGGGCCTGTGCAACTCGATCATGTTCCCGACCATCTTCAGCACGGCGCTGCACGGCCTGGGCAAGTACACCGGCCAGGGTTCGGGCATCCTGTGCATGGCGATCGTGGGCGGCGCGGTGGTGCCTTTTGTCCAGGGCATGTTCGCCGATACCATCGGCCTGCAGCCGTCCTTCCTGGTGCCGGCGGTGTGCTACCTGTTCATCATGTACTTCGGGGTGAAGTATGCGAACCTGCATCGCCAGAAAATAACGGCGGAGTGAACGTAGGGTCGGCGGCGGAGCCGCCAACCCTACGGATAGAAAAATGCCCGCTGTTGCGGGCATTTTCTTTTATTTTGGCGCGGCGCAGTAGCGTTCGATGTACTGCTGGTGGGTCGGCAGCCCGCTCACCGTCTTGTCGATCGCGCTCTTGATCCCGCCAAGGAAGTGGGCCAGCTCCTCGTCGCCCATCAGGTCGGCCGCCTGGTGGTGCTGGAGCGGGGTCACGCCCTGCCCCAGCAGCACCTGGATCCAGGAATTCTCGGCGAACAGCTCGTTCGAGATGCGGAACACGCGCCCGGACTGGCGGAACAGCGCGATGCGGTGGCGCAGGCCGGCCGGCACCTCCATGTTGCGCGCGTCCTTCCAGTAGGGCGAATCGGTGCGGTTGTTGACGTGGTAGTGCAGGATGATGAAATCGCGGATGTGCTCGATCTCGGTCCAGGCCTGCTTGTTGTATTCGTCGACGTCGGCCTGGGCGATGCCCTCGCTCGGGAACATCTGCATCAGGCGGATGATGCCGCGCTGGATCAGGTGGATGCTGGTCGATTCGATCGGCTCGAGGAAGCCGCTCGCCAGGCCGAGCGCCACGCAGTTGCCCTTCCAGACCTGCTTGCGCTGGCCGGGCTGGAACCTGAGCACGCGCGGCTTCATCAGGGGCTCGCCCTCGACATTGTCCAGCAGCGCCTGGATCGCCTGCTCCTGCTCGACATAGCGGCTGGAGAACACGATGCCGTTGCCGACGCGGCTCTGCAGGGGGATGCGCCATTGCCAGCCGAAGCCGTGCGCGATCGCGCGCGTATAAGGCACGGCGTCGCCCGCCGACGTGGTCTGCAACGCCGCTGCGCTGTCGTTGAACAGCCAGTGCGACCAGTCCTCGTACTCCACCTTCATCGCCTGGCCGATCAGCAGCGCCCGGAAACCCGTGCAGTCGATGAACAGGTCGCCCTCGACATCCAGGCCCGAATCGAGGGTGAGCGAACGGATGTGGCCAGTGAGGGCGCTGGTGGTGACGTCGACGATCTTGCCTTCGATGCGCTGCACGCCATAGCGCTCGCTGAAGCTGCGCAGGAAGCGGGCATAGGCGCTGGCGTCCAGGTGGTAGGCGTAGTTCATGCCGTCATGCGGCAGGTGGGCGAAGCGGTTCTGCTGGGAGGCGCGCAGCTCCAGGCAGTAGTCGCCATACTCGCCCGCCAGGCCGCGCTCGCGGCCCTTGTGCCAGAAGTGCTGGAAGCCGGCGGTCCAGTGGTCGGTGCCGGTCAGCCCGAAGGAGTGGATGTAGTCTTCCTTGACGTTGCGCCAGTTCTCGAAGCTGATGCCCAGCTTGAAGGTGGCCTGGGTCGCGGCCATGAATTCCTGCTCGCTGATCTCGAGCAGCTTGTGGAAGTGCACCAGGGTCGGGATGGTCGCTTCGCCCACGCCCACCGTGCCGATCTCGTCGGACTCGATCAGCTTGATGTCGAGGCGCTTGCCCAGCACCTTCGAGAGGCAGGCGGCGGCCATCCAGCCGGCGGTGCCGCCGCCGGCGATGACCACGCGCCGCACGGGACGGGTCGTTTGCTTGCTCTGTTCCACGGTCGGTCTCCTGTCAGCGGTTCATCCGCTTTAATAATTGGGTACGGATTCCGCGCGTCGCGGCGTCGTCCAGCGGCGCCAGGATGCGGCGGGCGGCTTCCGGAATATGGGCCGCGGTGCCCTCGCCGGCTTCGAACACGTAGTGGCGGAACAGCTCCTGCCAGGCCTTGCGCTGTTCCGGCGGCAGGTCGCGCACCGTCATCAGGGCGTGCATCAGGGCGTTGGTTGGCGTGTCCATGTAGTCGGGCGACTGGCGCCACCAGTAATTCACCAGCACGTTGAAGCGGTCCAGCGCCTCGACGTGGTGCCACCACATGCTGGGGATGAACAGGGCGTCGCCCGGTTCCATCTCGGCGACCTGGGCGTGCTCGAGCGCCTGGGCGAAGCGCGGGAAGCGCGCGTAGTCGGGCCGGGCGAAGTCGACCAGGCTGATGGCCTGCCCGGCCGGCGTGAAGTCGAGCGGGCCGATGTACAGGTTTTCGAGCTGGTTCGGCGGGAACAGGGTGAAGCGGCGGTGGCCGGCGGCCACGCAGGCCAGGTTGTCCGGCAGGTCGTAGTGGGCGGCGATGCGGGTGCGGTTGCCGATCCAGATGCTGGCCAGCGGATTGCGCTCGCCCAGGTCGACGTCGTTCTCGGTGCGAAAACCCGGCAAGGCGGTGTCGATCGTGGTGGAGCCCACGTAGATCGAGGGCGGCGATTCGGTGGCGCGGTGCTTTTCCAGCTCGTCCAGCACGGAGTCCAGGCGCACCCGCACCGGGTAGAAATTGAAGCCGCTCAGGTCTTCGTTGTAGAAGTAGCGGCCCTCGATCTCGGGCGCGCCGAGCATGGCGCCGACCGTGGCGTCGCGATAAAAACGGCGCAGGTAGGCGTCGGCCGCGTCCTGCGACTGCCTGGCGGCCGCCACCATGGGCCAGTCGGCCACCAGGCCGCGCAATAGCAGCGGCGCGGTGGATGCCAGGATCTCGGGGCCCAGGTCGCGTGGACGCAGGCCCGTGAGTTCGCGGATGGGCTTAGCGGCGGGCAGCATCGGCTTTCATGCGGCGGTTCTTGCGGTCGATGAGGCCACGGAAGTTGGACAGCGACGCCAGCGCGTAGTAGATCGGCGCCAGGTGGCCGGCCTGGTGCAGCTCGTGCAGGGCGGCGGGGCTCAGGGCCGCCAGGCGTTCCTCGTGGATGGTGTAGAAGCCCGACATGCGGCTTTGGGAACCGTCGTCGAGGGTGATGTCGAGCGCGAAGGTCTCCAGCAGCTCGTGCTTCATGAGCGCCCACAGGAAACCGGCTTCGGCCTCCATGCCCTGGTGGATGACCGACAGCATGGCATTCACGCGCTGCAGGTATTCCGAATTGCCGCCGTGCGGCAGGAACACCGGTTCGCCCTCGCCGTCGCCGCGGGTGACGCGCGGGTTGTCCAGGTCGACCTGGATCATGAGTTCGTCGCCCTTGCGGCCGATCAGGAAGGGCTGGCGCGCGATCATCAGCGGAATCGCCGGCGCGTCCCAGCCTTCCGGGCCCAGGAACAGGTTTTCGTTCTCGGTAAAGCCCATCAGCGCGACCGCTTCGAAAGGCACGGCGCCTTCGGCGCGGCGGAAGATGATCGGGTAGTCCGACTGCAGCAGGCGGAATTCCTGGGCAAAGGTGGTCACCCAGGCGACTTCGTCGCCCAGGCCGGGACGGTTGGCGGTGATGATGCGCAGGTCCTTGTGGTCCACATTGTTCAGGAGGGCGATGTTGGGCATGTGTCTCTTTCGTTCTCGGTTATCGTTGTTGCAGCCCATGACGGCAAATGTGGTCGATGAGCGCGCGGTTGTCCGGCAGCGCCGGCAGCATCCGGCGAGTCAGGTTCGCCGCGTCGCGCAGGAAGCCATCGGCCAGCGCGCCGTCGTCATGACGCAGCGCCGGTCCCGGCTCGTGGCGGAAGCCCATCCCGTACAAGACATACTGATAGCTCGCCGCCGGGAAGACTTCCTGGATGCGGTTGATATCGTAGCGCGAGGGAGGGCGATGACGCCAGAGCAGAAGCAGATTTTGCAGGCGTTCGGGGATGGTCTCGGGACGCCGGTTGTCGCGCCAGTAGCCGGAACCGGCGGAATCCTCGCGCCGGCTCAGCACATAGTGCAGCTTGAGGAAGTCGATCACCCGCTCCCAGCGGTAAGCGAAGGTCTCGTTGAAGCGGGCCGCGGCGGCTCCCATCTGCCCGCGCGTGACCGGCATCTCGTCGGCCAGCATGGCGGCCGACAGCTCCACCATCGCCAGGGCCGAGGCTTCCAGCGGCTCGATGAAGCCGCTCGACAGGCCGATGGCGACACAGTTGCGGTGCCAGAACTTGGCGCGGTAGCCGGGCTCGAAGCTCAATTTGCGCGGCGCCGGGATGTCCTCGCCCGCTCCGCTTTGCTTCAGGTAGGCGCGCAGCTGGCGCTCGGCCTGGTCGTCCGAGATGTGGGCGCTCGAGTACACGTGGCCGACCCCGCGCCGCGTGGGAAGGCCGATGTCCCAGATCCAGCCTGCTTCTTGCGCGGTGGAGGTGGTCTGGGAGGCGATCGGGTCGGTCTCGTGCGCATAGGGGACTTGGACCGCCAGCGCGCTGTCGTTGAACAGGACGCCGCGCTGGGGCAGGAAGGGAATGCCGTAGTGCTTCCCGAGCAGCATGGACTGCATGCCGGTGCAATCGACGAACAGGTCCCCTTCCAGGTCGCCGTGGGCCTTGGTGTGCAGGGCGGCGATGTCGCCGTTATCGTGCGAACGGATGCCGGTGACGTGGTCGGGCACATAGTGCACACCCAGCTTTTCCAGGCAGTGCGCGCGCAGGAAGACGCCGAACTTGCCGGCGTCGAGGTGGTAGCCGTAGTTGGCCACCGCCGCGAATTCAGGTGTGGAGAGCTGCTTGGGCCCGCGGCCGGCCACGCACAGGTGCGGCTGGTAGCTCACCATGTCGGCAAAGGGCACGCCGCCGTGGTGCTGTTGCCAGTGGCGCGCGATGTCGGCCTCGCCGTAGCCCTGGGGCAGCACGAAGGGGTGGAAGTAATAGTCGTCCGCGCCGCCGGTGACCCAGCGGTTGAAGCGCGAGCCTTGCTTGAAGGCGGCGTCGCAGGAGCGGAAGAAGGCGGTTTCGGATACGCCGGCCTCGCGCAGGGTATCGCGCATGGTGGGCCAGGTGCCCTCGCCCACGCCGATCGGCGCGACGTCGGGCGATTCGATCAGGGTGATGCGCAGGCCGCCCTGTTCGAGCCCCCGGTAGCGCGACGCCAGAACGGCGGCCGTCAGCCAGCCGGCCGAGCCGCCGCCGACGATCACGATCTGCCTGATGGTGTTCGTCACCATGGTGCTTCCTGAAAAACAGATGGGGCAGTCTACCCCGAACGGGCCGCGGCGGGAATGCCCGCGGCCCTCGCACCGCTACATCAGAACTTGTAGCGCGCGGCCAGCATGTAGCGCGGGCCGGACTGTTCGACGAACAGCAAGGTCTGCTTGGTGCGGCCGTGGATGCGCTTGATCTCGTCCGTCAGGTTGATGCCTTCGAACTGGATGCTCAGGTTCTTGGTGACGTTGTAGCCGATGCTCAGGTCGAACTGGCCGTAGGCCTCGACATAGTTCGGGTTCGGACCCGAGCCGTCGAAGGTCGACGAGAGGAACTCGTCGCGCCAGTTGTAGGCCGCGCGCACATTCCACTTGTCGTTCTCGTAGATACCGACCAGATTGGCCGAATCGCCCAGGCCGACCAGCGCGAACTGCTCGCCGATGCTCGCATTGTTGTATTTCAGGCCGGAATGCACGTAGGTGTAGTTGGACTGCACACCGAATCCGCTGTTGCCGAACATGTGGAGCAGGTTGAACTCCAGGCCGCGCACCCGGTCCCTCTTCTGGTTCGAGAACGAGGTGATGCGGAAGTTCGCGACCGGATCGGTGGCGGTGGCGGTGATGGTGCCGGTCGGGTTGCCCGCACCGTCGTCCGCGCCGCGCACCACGCCCGGCTGGCCTGCGTAGTTACGCAGGATGTAGTTGCGGATGCAGGTGGTATCGCCGTTGCCGCAGCCGTTCTGGAGCGCCGCATTCCAGTAGGCGCCGCCGACCGGGGTGCGCACGCCGAAGGGCTGGGCGATGATCTGCGACTGGCCGGCATAATTGTCCAGGTGCTTGCGGAAGTGGTTGACCGAGAAGAAGCTCGACTTCGCGTAGTACCACTCGAAGGCAAGGTCGATGTTCTTGGCCTTGACCGGCTTCAGCGAAGGATTGCCCTGGCTGCCGGTGCCGCCTTCGACGCGGGCCAGGGTGTCGAGCACCTGGCCGCCGGCGATCTGGTCGTAGCGCGGACGGCCGATGGTTTCGCCGTAGCTGAAACGGGCCTTCATGTCCGGACGCAGGTCGATGTCGGCGTCGAAGCTGGGCAGCAGGTGCTTGTACTTGCCCTTGAGCGTGGTGAAGCCGCGCTCGCCGAACTGGACCGGGAACTCGTTCTGCGACACCCAGCTGATCGCGGTGGCGGTCGGCACCATCGCGCTCGAGCTCACGTCGGTCTTCTCGTAGCGCAGGCCGATCGAGGTGTGGATCGGCAGCGCGGTATCCCAGTCGGTGTTGAACTGCAGGTAGAGGCTCTTCGACTTTTCCTCGGTGCGGCGATCGGTGTCGTAGGTGGTCTTCGGGCGGTACAGATCCGGCAGGCCGGTGACCTGAGCCGCCAGCGCGCGCAGCTGCTCGAAGTCGAAGGTGTAGAACTGGTTGAACAGGGCCGGATTGTCGCTGCCGTCGATGTTGTCGAAGTATTTGCGCAGCGTCTCCTGGTGGAACATGCTGGCCGGGTAGTCGGCCGGGCTGGTGGCGCCGGTCCAGGTGTCGCGCTGCTGCACCGAGAAGGCCGAGCGGTAGTCGACCTTGGACGCGGCCAGGCCGAACTTGAGCTCGGAGGCTTCCAGCATCTTCCAGCTGCCGTGGACTTGCGCCTGGTCGATCTCGGTCTTCATGTAGCCGTTCTCGAACACCGAGCCGGTCACCTGCTGCGGCGCCCGCGCGAAGTCGGCGCCGGCGATGCTCAGGACCGGGAAGTCCTTGCTGAAATCGGCGGTGGTGTCGCCGCGGCTGAAGCTGGCGGTGCCCAGGGTGGCGCTCGAGCCCCAGGGGCTGTCCGGGGTCGATTCGGCGCTCGAATGGTGGGCGTCGAACTCGAGACGGACGTCGTTGTTGACCTTCCAGGCCGTGTTGAAGCCGAGCGACTTGTTCTCGTTCTTGGTGGCGAAGGCGGCGCCGCCCATCGCGATATCGCTGTTGGCGCCGGGGATCAGTTCGGTGTAGACCAGCGGGCTGGCCACCGGGCCGTCGGTCCAGCTGCTGCGCGACGCGCCGAAGTTGAACCAGGCCGAGACGTCGTTGCGGCGGGTCTGGACCTTGTTTTCCGAGTAGGTGTAGTCGAGGGTGGTGGTCAGCGCCTTGGTCGGGGCGAACTGGAACACGACCTGGCCGTTGGTGCGCTGGCGCTGCACGCCGTTCATGTTGTAGTTCAGGTTCTGCGGCACCTGGTAGACGTCGGTCGGGTCCGGACGATTGGTGATGTTCTCGGAACCCGGGGTGCCCGGCTGCGGGATGGTGCCCCAGTTGTTCTCGTCGCCGCGGAACGGACCCTTCCAGCCGTTCGAGACGGCGGCCTGGTTGAAGCCCAGGTTGCGTTCCTGGTAGCTGGCGGTCAGCGCCACGCCGAAACGGCCGTCCGCCGAGGTGTTGCTGTAGATGCCCGATATCTCCGGGGTGACCTTGTCGCCGCGCTTGACGTCGTCCGGCAGGTTCTGGGCCGACTTGTCGTACACGCCCTTGACGCCGACACTGGCCTGCATGCCGGGACGCGACAGCGGACGCGGGGTGATGATGTTGATGGTGGCGCCGATGCCGCCGGTCGGGGTCTCGGCGCGCGCCGACTTGTACACCTGGATCTGGGACACCGCCTCGGACGCCAGGTTGGCGAAGTCGAAGGCGCGGCCGTTGCGGTCGCTCAGGCCCGAAGTCGGCATCTGGCGGCCGTTCAGCAGCACCAGGTTGAAGTCGGGGCCGACGCCGCGCACGGTCACCTTCGAGCCTTCGCCAATGGTGCGGTCGATCGACACGCCGGAAATACGCTGCAGCGATTCGGCCAGGTTGGTATCGGGGAACTTACCGATGTCTTCGGCCACGATGCCGTCGACGAAGCCCTGGGCATTGCGCTTGAGGTTGAGGGAAGACTCGAGGCTGGCGCGCAGGCCGGTCACGACCACGGTCTGGGTGGCGCCGCTCGGGGACAGTCCGGGCGCGCTGGCGCCGTCGGTGGGCTGGGAGGCCGCGCTGGTCGGGGTGGCCGGAGCGGTGGTTTCCTGCGCCGCCGGGCTTGCCTGTTCCTGGGCATAGGCCGGCATGAATGCCGCGCATGCGCTTGCCACTGCCAGACTCATCAGTGTCTGTTTAGCCTTGGGGTAATACATGTGTTCTCCTGTTCTTTTTAAAATATGACCGTCACCCATCCACGGTGCCTACCCTGTCTCCACTACCGGCCGGCGCTCCGAACGCCCTGGAGCTGCGCCGGCCGGCCCTCCTATCCTTGCACCCGCATACTTTCCCGCCCGAAGCAGGCCCTGGCGCCGGCCGGACCGGCAGTGCCAGGGCCGCTGTCTGCTTCCCTGCCTGGTGCGCAGCGCCGCTGCAGGCCTGCGAAGCGGCGCGACGAGGACAACCGGCCGGGGCCGGTGTCCTCGTCGTGCGCTTGCGGATCTCGGGGTGCGCGCTGCGCTGTTTCATCTGTCATCCCTCAGCATGTGTCGGTGCCGTGGTTACGGAATCAAAGCTTCTCTGCGACTCGCTTCAACTACATGGAAACGTTTCCATGTAGTTGTCTGAATATTAGGGTTGGAAAAAAAAATTGTCAACGGAATATTCCATACAGATATGGGTCGATATGCGGCAGTTTTGCAACACTCCCCCCGCGCTAGAGGCGCAGGACGGCGGCGCTACCGGGACGATGGCTTTGGAAGGAATGGTTGACATCGATTTTTCCGCAGTGCTATAGTCGGCTTGTCGTTTTGGTAACGTTTCCAAATTCGCCGGGGAGAAGTGCCTGATGCGCCATTCTTTCGTTCCTGCCTTCCGTCTGCGGCCGCTGCTGGCGGCGGCGCCGTTCGGGTCGCTCCTTGGCCCGTTATTCGCCGCTTTCCTGCTGGCGGCGCCGGCAGCCGCCAGCGCGCCGGACCAGGGCTTCCGCTGGCCGAACGGGGCGCGCGCCGCGGTCAGCCTGGCCTACGACGATGCCCTCGATTCCCAGCTCGACCATGCCATTCCCGCCCTCGACCGCCACGGCATCAAGGGCACCTTCTACCTGCAGCTGTCCAATCCGGCGGTCGCCAGGCGGATGGACGCATGGCGCGCGGCCGCGCGGAGCGGACACGAACTGGGCAACCACAGCCTGTTCCACCAGTGTTCGGGCACGGGGACGGATCGCGCCTGGGTCGAGGCCCACCGCAACCTCGACACCACCACGCCGGAACAGATGCGCGACCAGGTCTTGCTCGGCAATACCATGCTGGAAGCGATCGACGGACGGCGCGAACGCACCTATACCGCGCCCTGCGGCGACATGCTGGCCGCGGGACGGCCTTATCTGCCTGCCTTGCGCGAAGCCTTCGTGGCGATCAAGGCGGGCGGAGGCGCGGACGTGGTGCAGTCCATGGCGCGGCTCGATCCCTACGCGGTGGCGGTGGTCGGGCCGGTGAACGCCAGCGGCCAGGAGATGATCGCGCTGGTCAAGCAGGCCGCCGCGCGCGGCACCATGGTCGCCTTCACCTTCCACGGCATCGGCGGCGACTACCTGAGCGTGTCGGCGCAGGCGCACGAGGAGCTGGTGCGCTTCCTGGCGCAGCACCGGCAGGAATACTGGACCGATACCTTCCTCAACATCATGAAGCATGTCAGGCAGGAGCAGGCGCCAAAGGCGGCAGCGGCAGCGGCAGCGGCAGCGGCGCCGGCCGCCGGCTGGACGCTCGACTGGAGCGACGAGTTCGACGGCGACAGCCTGGACCGCGGCAAGTGGGTCGCGGAGACCGGCGGGCATGGCTGGGGCAACAACGAGCTGCAGTTCTATACGGGGCGCCCGGAAAACCTGCGCGTATCCGGCGGCCACCTGGTCATCGAAGCGCGCAAGGAAGCCTTTGAGCACCGCGAGTACACCTCGGCCCGCATCAAGACGGCGGGTCTGTATGAGCGCATGCATGGCCGCTTCGAAGCGCGCATCAAGGTCCCGCAGGGCCAGGGCATCTGGCCGGCGTTCTGGATGCTGGGCGCCGACATCAAGCAGGCCGGCTGGCCGCGCAGCGGCGAGATCGACATCATGGAAAACATCGGCAAGGAGCCGGCCATCGTGCACGGCACCCTGCACGGGCCGGGCTATTCCGGCGACAAGGCCTTCGGCAAGCCTTCTCCCCTGGCCAGCGGCAAGTATGCGGACGCCTTCCACGTGTTCGCCGTCGAATGGGAGCCGGGCGAGATCCGCTGGTATCGCGACGGCATGCACTTCCACACGGCCCGGCCGGGCCTGGTCAAGGGCGACTGGGTGTTCGAGCATCCCTTCTTCATCCTGCTCAATCTTGCGGTGGGCGGCTACTGGCCGGGTTATCCGGACAGCACGACGGTCCTGCCGCAACAGATGCTGGTGGATTACGTGCGGGTGTACCG
Organism: Massilia sp. DD77; assembly: GCF_036961685.1. NCBI lineage: Bacteria > Pseudomonadati > Pseudomonadota > Betaproteobacteria > Burkholderiales > Oxalobacteraceae > Massilia > Massilia sp. DD77. The sequence continues at coordinate 205,808 of NZ_JBAMDH010000001.1, read as the reverse complement.
CAGGGCCGGTCCGGGAAGCTGAGTGCGGCAGGAGCGGAATTGTGCGGTCTATCCCGTCGAATGCGCAGTCCGTCGCAATCCGGAAGGCAAATCCTGCCCCCTTCCCTATCCTGTCTCCATCGACAATCATTTCGGAGACCCACCATGCAAAAACTCTTGACCGCCGCCCTCGTCGCCGGCTCGCTCGCCCTGGCCGCCGGCCCTGTCCTCGCCGACGAAGCCGTGCGCGAGACCCGCGCCGTGGACGCCAAGGTCACCAAGGTCAAGCTGGGCGGCGTGGTCGACCTGGTCCTGCGCCAGGGCGCCACGCCCTCGCTGGTGGTCTCGGGCGACCGCCGCTACGTCCAACGCATCACGACCGCGCAGCGCGGCGACACGCTCGAAATCGGCACCGAATCCTTCACCAACCGTAACGAGCGCATGGAGCACAAGCTGCGCGCCGAACTCACCGTGCCGAATCTGGCCGAGTTCGCGTCCAACGGCGTCGGCGCCTCGACCGTCAGCGGCTTCTCGGGCGATGCCGTCAAGCTGGCCCTGGACGGCGCCGGCGCGGTAACCGTCGACGGCGGCTTCCGCCAGATCGATGCGCGCCTGGGCGGCGTGGGCGCCATGACCCTGAACGGCGTGCGCGCCGAACGCGTCGACCTGAGCCTGCGCGGCGCCGGCCGCATGTCGGTCCAGGGCCAGACCCGCCTGCTGCAGGCCAAACTGAGTGGCGTCGGCAGCCTGGATGCCCAGGGCCTGCAGGCCGACACCGTCGACCTCGACCTGAACGGCCTGGGTGGCGCCTCCGTGTATGCCAAGCAGGCGGCCGATGTGAGCCTGAATGGCCTCGGCTCCGCCACCGTCTATGGCAACCCGGCCAAGCGCAACGGCAATGCCAATGGACTCGGCAAGATCAGCTGGAAATAAGTAGCTGGAAGTAAGCAGCTGGAAGTAGCGAAAGCTGCTCGTCTTGCGGCACGCCGACGGCCGCGTTCGAGCCGGCGCCAACGTGCCGGGGAAGCCTTCAGCTGGTCTTGCCGCGCTCCGCAGGCGGCGTACTGGCCGCCGTCGCCGCACCGGCTGCGCCGGTCACGCCTGCCGGGGCCTTCGGCGGACGCAGCGCGACGCCGCGGCGCCCCAGGTCGCGTCCGAGCACCAGGCGCAGGTCGGCCGGCGCGGCATCGCGCACCTCCTGCAACTGCACGCTGCCGACCCGCGCGGCCAGGCGTTCGGCGGCCGCGCGGTGGGCCGCCGCGTACTCGATGCGTGTGCGGCGCACGTCGAAACCCTTGTCGTTCGACAGGCGCGTGACCTTCATGCCGGGTTCGCCGAGCCGGCGCGCCAGCGCGCGCGCCATGCCGGGCACGCCGTTGCCGTTCCGGATTTCCAGGCGCACCATCGCGCCTTCGATCACCGGCGCCGTCGGTGCCGGCGCCAAGGGAACCACGGGCGCGGGCAAGCCGGCAGGCGCCGGCGCCTTGCCGCGGCGTAGTTCGAACATGCCGCCGGCGGTCATGCGCAGCTCGGTGTCCAGCCAGCCGTCGTCCTGGTCCTTCACCGTCTCCCGCGTCTGCGCCGCCTGGCCGATCGCCGGCACCGAGGTCTTGCCGCCGATGGCCGCCAGGTCGGCGCGCAAATCGTGTTGGCGCAGCGTGGCGGCCTGCCGCAGCATCTGCTCGGCGCGCGCATCCTGGCCCAGCTTGCGCAGGGTTTCACCCATCAGCTGCCAGGCGCGCGGGTTGAGCGGATCGAGCAAACACGCTTTTTCCAGCGCCACCAGGGCATGCTCGTAGTCACCGCTCAGGAAATAAGCATGGCCCAGGTTGCCGAACAAATAGGCCTTGCCGGGACCCGAGGACAGGGTCAGCGGCGCGGTCAGCTCGCGCCAGATGGCGACGGCGGCCGCGAATTCGCGCTGCTCGGCATGCAGGGTCGCCAGGCCGTTGCGCGCGCTGATGTGCCGTGGCTCGGCCCGCAGCACTGCCTGGTAGGCGGCGCGCGCCTCCTGGTAGCGCCTCGCCAGGTGGTGGTTGCGCCCGGCCAGGTAGGCATCGTCGCCGCCCGCGGCGGCGGCGGTGTCGGCGGACTGCATAGACAGCGGCGTACAGGCCAGCAGGCCGGCGCAAGCCAGCGCCAGGGTGGTCAAGGTGGTAGCGGTTCGCATCGCAGGCTCCATCGGCTCGGTTGAGGTCAGCGCGCGCCGTGCAGCGCGCCCAGGGCGCGCGATATCTGGATCGCGGCCGGCCCGAGCAGCACCATCAGCAGCGTCGGGAAAATGCAGAAAATCAGGGGGAACAGCAGCTTGAGGCCGATCTTGGCCGCGCATTCCTCCGCCCGCAGGCGCCGCTTGTGGCGCAGGTTGTCGGAATACACGCGCAGCGAGGCGCCGATGCTGGTGCCGAAGCGCTCCGACTGGACCAGCATCGCGACCAAGGTATCGACATCTTCGACGCCCGAGCGCAGGGCGAAGTTGCGCAGCGCCTTTTCCTTGCTGAAGCCGGCCCGCATTTCCATCAGCACCAGCTGCAGCTCCTGGGCCAGCACCAGGCTCTTGATGTGGATCTCGCCGGCCACCTTGACCATCGCGCGTTCCAGGCTCAAGCCCGCCTCCACGCACACGGTCAGGAGGTCCAGCGCGTCGGGGATGGTCTCGAGGATCTCGCGCCGGCGCCGGTTGACGATGCGGGTCAGGACCACGTTCGGGAAGTAGTAGCCGAGGGCCGCGCCCAGCAGCAGACTGGCCAGCACCTTGTTCGACCCCAGCTCCCCGCCATACAGGATCAGGAAAGGCGCGCACAGGGCCGGCACCAGCAGCGCCAGCCCGGTCTTGGATGCGAAGTACAGCGTCGGCGCGGAAGGGTTGCGCCAGCCGGCGTTCATGAAACGGGTGCGCAAGGTCGATTTTTCCCAGCCCTCTTCGGGAATCGACAGCTTGGTCAGCGGCCGGGCGACGCTGGCCACGCGCTCGGCCCAGCCGGTGCCGCCATCCAGGCTGTTCTCGGCTTCGGCCGGCTTGGTCCCGAGGAAGCGGCGCAGGCGCTCGCGCAGGGCGACCGGTGCGAACAGGACCACACCGAGCCATCCGAGTCCGCAGACGACGAGGAAGACGACGGCCAGGAAAGCGAGTTGGGTGGATTGCATAGGCACCTCAGATGCGGATGCGGATGACCTGGCGCAGCCAGAACACGCCGAACACGATCATGGCGGCGCCGTACCACAGCAGCCGCACGCCGGACGGATCGGTCCACATCAGGCTGATGTAGCCGGGATTCGCGAGCACCATGGCGGCCCCCACGCAGAAGGGCATCAGTCCCAGGATCCAGGCCGACATGCGGCCCTCGGCAGAGAGCACGCGTACGTGGGCGACCAGCTTCAGGCGGGCGCGGATGATGTCGCTGATATTGCCGAGGATCTCGGCCAGGTTGCCGCCCGATTCGCGCTGTATCAGCACCGCGATGATCAGGTAGCGCAGGTCGGTCAGCGGAATGCGCGCCGCCATACCGTGCAGTGCTTCGCTCATCGGCACGCCGTAATTGATCTCTTCGCGCGCGATGCGGAACTCGCTGCTGAGCGGTTCGGGCAGCTCGTTGCCGACGATTTGCAGCACGTTGCTGAAGGAATGGCCGGCGCGCAGGGCGCGCGCGATGAAGTCGGCCGCATCCGGCAGCTGCTGCTCGATGCGCAGCAGGCGCCGCTGGCGCGCGCGGCGCATCAGGCCCAAGGGCAGGCACAGGCAGGCCAGGCCGACCAGCGTCCATGCCGGCCACGGCATCGGCCAGCCGGACGCCAGGACCAGCCCGAACGCCATGCAGCCGAGCGACCAGGCGGCGAATTGCGCCACGGTCCAGGGCGAACCCGCCTGCACCAGCAGCACGTCGATCCGCTTCGCCACGCCGGCGTGGTGCAGCAGGCGGTCGAAGGCCTGGTGGCTGCTGTAGCGGCGCTGCTTGAGGATCGAGATGCGCTCGCCCGAGCGGCCCACGCCGCCCGACATCAGCTGCAGGCGGCGCGCGATGCGCCGCGCCGCCGCGCCATGGGTGCCCATCCACCACAGGTAGACGCCTTCGACCGCCAGGAACACCGCCGCGAACAGGAGCACCACGAAACCGTAGAACAAGGCATCCATGCCGGCCTCCGCTCAGTCGAACATCCGGTCGGGATCGAAGCCGTCTTCCGGCACCGGCACCCCGAACAGCCGCAGGCGGTCGGCGAAGCGCGGGCGCACGCCGGTGGCCGAGAAATGGCCCAGTACCTTCCCCTCAAGGTCCACGCCGCGCTGCTCGAAGCGGAAGATCTCCTGCATCGAGATGATGTCGCCCTCCATCCCGGTGATCTCCTGGATGCTGACCACCTTGCGCGTGCCGTCGGTCAGGCGCGAGGCCTGCACCACCACCGTCACCGCCGACACGATTTGCTGGCGGATCGCGCGCGCGGTCAGGTTCACCCCGGCCATGCTGACCATGTTCTCCAGGCGCGACAAGGCATCGCGCGGGGTGTTCGAGTGGATGGTGGCGAGCGAGCCTTCGTGGCCGGTGTTCATCGCCTGCAGCATGTCGAGCGCCTCGGCGCCGCGCACCTCGCCCAGGATGATGCGGTCGGGCCGCATGCGCAGCGCGTTGCGCACCAGGGCGCGCTGGGTCACCTCGCCCTTGCCCTCGATATTCGGCGGACGGGTCTCGAGGCGCACCACGTGCGGCTGGCGCAGTTGCAGCTCGGCCGCGTCCTCGATCGTCACCACCCGCTCGCTGGCCGGGATGAAACCCGAGATCAGGTTCAGCAGGGTGGTCTTGCCGCTGCCGGTGCCGCCCGAGATCAGGATGTTCACCTTGGCCGTGCCCAGGCCTTCGAGCACGCGGATCATGGGTGGGGTCAGGCTCTTGTAGTCGAGCAGGTTCTGCACCGTGAGCGGGCTGCCGCCGAAGCGCCGGATCGACAGCAACGGTCCATCCACCGCCAGCGGCGGGATGATCGCATTCACGCGCGAGCCGTCCGGCAGGCGCGCATCGACCATCGGGCTCGACTCGTCCACGCGGCGACCCACGCGCGAGACGATCTTCTCGATGATCTTCATCAGGTGGGCGTTGTCATGGAAGCTGACCTCCGTGAGCTCCAGCTTGCCGCGCCGCTCGACGTACACCTTGCTGGCTGTGTTGACCAGGATGTCCGAGATGGTGGGGTCGTTCAGCAGCGGCTCGAGCGGCCCGAAGCCCAGCATCTCGTGCTGGATGTCGAGCACCAGGTGGTGGCGCTCGTGCTGGTTGAGGACGATGCGCTCTTCTTCGATGATGCGCTGGACCAGCAGCGCCAGCTCGTGCTTGAACTGTTCGGACGTCAGGCGCTTGAGGCGTTCCAGGTCGATCCGGTCGAGGATCATCTGGTGCATCAGCTTCTTGAGCTCCTGGAATGCCTGGTTGCCGGTTTCCGGCAGGCCGCTGGCCATCGGACGTTCCTGGCCGCCCGCGGCGAGGCGTTCACGTAGGGACATGGGTGCTCCAATCGTCAACGGTAATCGGGTGAAATGGCGGACTAGGCGCTTCCGCCGAACAGGCGGTCGAGCAGGCCCTTGCTTTCCTGGACGCGGCGCGCCGTCACCAGCTCCACCATCTCGGCCAGGCTGCGCGCGGCCGCGCTCGAGCGCGACAGCTGGAGCACCGGCACGCCCTGGTTCACCGAATCGGTGACCGCGATGTAGTCGTTCGGGAAGGTATGCATCACTTCGCAGCCGAGCGCCGCGTGCAGGTCGTGCAGGCGCAGCTTGCCGCCCTTCTCGTAGCGGTTGACGATCAGGCGGATGTGGTCGAGCACGTAGCCGAGCGAGCGGAAGATGTCGAGCAGGCGGCGCGCGTCGCGGATGTCGGGCAGCGCCAGCTGCAGTACCGGATAAATGGTGTCGGTGATGTCGAGCGCGCGCAGCGAGACCGCGTCGATCTGGCGCCCGACGTCGAGCAGCACGTAGTCGTAGTGCTGGCGCGCCACGCGCAGGATGGTGTCGATGTGCTCGGGCTTGGCGTCCTTGGCGTGGGCCGGGTCGTCGGCCGCAGCCAGTATGCCGAAGCCGGGCGTGACGTGCACCAGGCAGGACTCCAGGAAAGGCGCATCGATGCGGCCGATCTGGGCGCAGACGTCAGACAGGGTCATGGTCGGCTTCTGGTCCGACACATACAGCGCGGCGTCGCCGAACTGGCCGTGCAGGTCGATCAGCAGCACCTTCTTGGCAGCCAGGGTCGCCAGCGCGTAGCCGAAATTGGTCGAGATGAAGGTGGCGCCGCTGCCGCCCTTGCAGGCGATGAAGGCCAGCACCTTCCCGTCACGCATGAGGGACATGCCGGCGGCGGACGCGATCCGGTCCATCGCCTCATGGAAGGCGCGGTGCACCAGCGGCAGCTGCAGCACCTCGCGCACGCCGGCGCGCATGGCGGTGATGAGCAGGTCGGGCTGGTGGTGGTCGGTCAGCAGCATCAGCTGCGCCGACGGGTACTGGCGGCCCAGGCGTTCGAGCAGCCCGGCTTCGAGCGGCTCGCCGTCGCTGGCGTCGATGATGAGCAGCTGCAGATTGTCCGACTCGACGCGGTCGAGGGCGTCGCGCAGGCTGGCGCGGGTGCCCGCCAGGTGCAGGGGCGGGACCCGCGCCGCGCCCTGGGAGGCGATTTCCGAGTACAGCTGGCCGTCGCGGCTGATCAGGAGCGCTCTCATGGCACACGCTTATTGGGTGACCAGCGAGCGCGCCGGCTCGGCTTCCGGCCGCGCATACGAACGCTGGTAGCGCTCGTGCGCGGCGCGGGCGGCGTGGCCGTCGATGCCGGCGACCGGGTCGGTGCTGGCGCTGGCGGCGGGATCGAGCACCTGCGCCGACAGGTTGGCGCGCACCGCGTTGCCGAATTCACGGTCCCAGCGCGGCGTGGCCGGCGCACAGCCCAGCAGGGCGGCGCAACACGTCCCCAGCAGCAGCTTCCGTATCGTGTTGCTTCCCATGGCCATTCCCCTTATTTGAGTTCGAATCCGCCGGCGGTGGTCGATGCCGGCGGCGCAATGCGCGGCGCCGACTGCAGCGCCGTGCCGGCGGCCGGCGGGTCGCCCTCCAGGCGGCCGCCGAGCAGCACTTCGGCGCGCGTCGGCGTGCCGATCTTGTCGGTGGGCAGGGTGTAGCCGGCGCCCGTCATCGGCTTGACCAGCCGCGCCGTGATCACGAACACCAGCTCGGTGCGGTCCTGCTGGTAGTCGGTGCTGCGGAACAGCGCGCCCAGCACCGGCACTTCGCCCAGCACGGGCAGGCCCTTCAGGTTGGTCACCAGGTTGTTCTTCACCAGGCCGCCGATGGCGAAGCTCTGGCCGTCGTGCAGCTGCACCGTGGTGCTGGCGCGGCGCGTGGTCACCAGGGGCATGATGGCGGTGCCGGCGATGCCCACCGCGCTGATGCCGATCCCTTCGCGCGACAGCTCGGAGACTTCCGGCGCCACCTTGAGGTTGATGCGTCCTCCGCCCAGCACGGTCGGCGTGAAGCGCAGGCCGACGCCGAATTCCTTCTCTTCCAGGGTGATCTTGTTGTTGTCCTGCGCCACCGGGATGTAGAACTTGCCGCCCGCGAGGAAGGTGCCTTCCTGGCCGCTGATCGCCAGCACATTGGGCTCGGCCAGGATGCGCACCAGGCCGTCCTGCTTGTCGGCTTCGACGTCGAAGCGGTTGCCGTTGGTCTTGCGGCCCGCCAGGCCGCCGCGCGCCAGCCCGGTCACGAATTCCGTGGCCAGGGTCGTGGTCCAGCTGCCGGAACCGAAGGAAAAGCGGGTGCCGGTTTCCAGGCGCTCGATCAGGCTGCGCGAGACCTCGGCCACCTTGACCTCGAGCTGTACCTGCTGCGGCGCGCTGACGCTGAGCAGGTTGACCACGCGCGCGGCGGCCGCGGACGCGCCGCTGTTGTTGTTGGCGCTGTTCACCGCCACCGCGATCACGCCGTCGGTGTCGTTATCCTTGGCGGCCGGCGGCAGCTGGCGCAGGGGGCGGCGCACGTAGGCGCTGGCCAGCTCCACCGCGCGCGCCACCGCCGCGGCATCGCTGACGGTGCCGGTCAGCACCAGCGAATCGGCGGCGGACATCACCTTGATGTCCTTTTCCTCGGGCATGGCCGCCGCCAGGGTGGACTGCAGGCCGGCCGGGTCCATCGCCACCACGATGTCGACGATGCTGCACAAGCCGCTGCGGCCCTGCACGATCATGTTGGTGCTGCCGACGTCGACGCCGGCAATGTAAAGCGTGTCCGGGGCGACCAGCATGGCCTGCACCACGGCCGGATCGCCGACGCTGCGGTGGCGCACCGGCTCAGGGAGCTTGAGCATGGTCGACTTCCCCATGTGGAGCGACATGCGCGCCGGGCGCGCCGCGTCGCCGCTGCAGCCGGCTTCCTGCCGTGCTGTCGAAGGCTGCTGCGCTTGCGCTTTCGGGGTGGCCTTGGCCGACTGTTTCGCCTGCGCTTGGGGAGCGTTGGCATGGGCGGCAACGGTGGCCAGCGCCAGTCCTGCCGCGAGGCAGGCGCGCAGCATGCGGGGCCGCGCAATCGTTGAGCGTCTGTTCATGGCATCAATCCAGGCGAGGAGGTCTCAGAAGCATTCCTGCGAGCTGTGCAGGCCGTTGATCACGCCGACGCAATCGTGTCGCGGCGCCGGTGGGGCTGGCGGCCGCTGCGCCGGCGGCCGCGGCCGGGATACCGGCAGCGCGACCCGGCGCACCGGCGCCGCTGGCGATGCCGGCGCGGCCAGCGGCGGCAGCAGGTTCTGCTTGGTGGCGCCGGCCGTCGCGCTGGCGGCCGGATCGACCTGGTTGCGCAGCGCCAGCGACAGGGAGCCGACGCTGCGCGCCAGGTCGAGCTTTTCGGCCTGCTCCGGCGTGACTTCGAGGGTCACGGCGTTGACGACCTTGGGCTTGGTCTCGTCGCGGTTGACCTCCTGGGCCACGGCCAGCACCAGGATCCGTTCGAGCACGATCTTCGAGATGCTCTGCTCGCGTTGCCCGCCCTGCGACTGCGGCTGCGGCTCGGTCTCGGTGCTGACGATGATGTCGACGTAATTGCCCGGCAGGGCGAAGCCGGCCACCCCGATCACGTCGTTGACGCGCACCGTGATGGCGCGCTTGCCCGCGGTGATCAGGGCCGACAAGCCGCCCAGGGTACCGGCCGGCGCCAGCTTGGATTCGCTCACCGGTTCGCCCGCCTGCACGCTGGTGCGCATCACGCGGCCGCTGAGCTTCTGGGGATCGTTGAAGGCGCCCTTGGGCACGCTGTCGGCCGGCCAGTCGACCAGCTTGAGCATCTCGGGCGCCAGGCGCTGTCCGATGTCGATGTCGACCATGGCGACGGCGATGCGTCCGGCGCCGGAGGCAGGCGCATGGAGCAGCCACTGGGCGGCCAGCGCCACGGCCCCCAGCCCGAACACGACGGCCAGCGCCATCACGATCACGGCACGCTTGTTTTTCATCGCACATCTCCCGTCGGAATCGGCGGCGAGCCTGCGCCGAACAGGCTGCTCCAGGCCTGGGCCACGCTGTCCATGTCGAAGCGTGGAGCGCGTCCGGCAAAGCCGGCGAAATCGAGGATGCGCTGGACCAGTTCCTGCGGATAGGCCGCCAGCATCGGACGCCGGGTGCGGCGGTGCAGTTCGTGCACCAGGTAGTCGAGCGCCCCGGCCTCGGGCTCGAGCCGGTTCAGACGCGCCTGGCGCAGCAGCAGCGCGCGGTAGCCCGCCTCGGACAGCGGCCCGATCCCGATCCGGTAGCCGATGCGGCGCAGGCAGGAGTCGTCGAGCACCGATTCGGGCGCCAGGCTGGTGGCCAGCACCAGGCCGGCGTCGAAGGGCAGCGCGTGGGTCGGTCCATTCGGCACGGCGACGTGGTCGCGTCCCTGCTCGAGCGCGCCCAGCAGGCGGTGCAGCAGCTCGCCGGCGGGCATGCGCTGGCGTCCCAGGTCGTCCACCACCAGCAGGCCGCTATTGGCCAGCAGCTGGGGCGGCGCGTGGAACAGGCCGCTGGACGGATCGTGGCGCAGCTCCAGCATGTCGCGGGTCAGCTCGGCGCCGACGTGCACCAGGGGGCGCTGGCACAGCGCCCAGCGCGCGTCGCAGCTGCGCCGCTCTTCCATGCCGCGGCTGGCCAGCGGGGCCGGATGCAGGACCGGATCATAGACCTGCACGATCTCGTGCTTGACCAGCACCGCATACGGCACCGCCACCGGTTCCTGGCGCAGGCGCGCCAGCTTCCTGGCCAGCGTGGTCTTGCCGCTGCCGGAGGGCCCGAACAGCAGCAGCGGACGGTTCGAGCGCAGGGCCGCGCCGACCAGCTCGCGCACCGCCGGCTCCAGTCCATCCTCGCCCAGCGCGGCCTGCAGGTCGGCGGGCGTGACCCGCAGCGCGTCGTCGCGGCGCAGCGACTGCTCCCCGATCGCGGCGTGCCAGGCGGCCAGCGGTACCGGCGCCGGACCGGCATAGCGGGAGGCGAGCAGGTAGTCGGCGGCGGCGCGCTGGCCGTGGGCGGTCAGCTGGTAGTGCACGTCGATGTCGGAGTCGCCGGAATACGCCACCTCGGCCTGCTGGGCGGCGATCAGGTGCTGCATGACTTCGCGTACCACGCTCACCGACAGGCGCAGCCGGCCGGTCAGCACCGACAGCGCCGTCTTGCCGCTCGCATGCATGGACTTGACCACCAGGGCGGTGACGAAGCGCGGCTCCAGGCCGGTATCGCGGATGGTCCTTGCCTGGCGCGGCAGCACCGGCACGGCGTCGCTCTCCAGCGGCGCGAGGCGCTCGCCGGCGCCGCCCGCGGCCGCTTCAGCCGCCGCGCCCAGCCCTGCGCTTCCCGTTAGCGCTTCCATATTGCAACCTCCTGCTCAAGGCAAGTGTTTAAGAGAACTTGATTTGATTCTAGCGAGCGTCCATGCCCGGCCTTTGACAGCCAACAAGTGCGCACCCGCCCCCGATTAGCCATAGCGGCTTATCAAAATGATCATTGTTCCGGCAGCGATGGCGACCCCATAAGGCATGGAGCCGGCGCTCTTCTGGCCCGTTGCGCCGTAGGCGCCCGGGGACGGCGGCAGGCGCAGCAATGCGCCGCGCAGGATCGACCACATGTTCGACAGCGCCAGCAACAGGCGGCCGCGCCAGGCGACGATCGCGATCGCCATCACGCCGCCCACGCACCAGGCCATGATGGCGATGTGCAGCGCGTCGACCGCGCCGGTGAAGGCGCCCACGGCGGCCATCATCTTGACGTCCCCGGCAGCCATGCCGCGGATCAGGTAAAACGGCAGAAAAACGATCAGGCCGGTGGCGATGCCGCCCAGCCAGGACTGCAGGCCGCCAAGGGGCGCTGCCGAGGCAAGGTGCAGGCACAAGGCGCCGGCCGCGCCGGCCAGCAGCAAGCGGTTCGGAATGCGGCGGCTTGCCAGGTCGTTGACGGCGCAAGCGGCTACCATCAGCAGCAGCAGGGTATCGAGGTATGGTGCGACAGGCATGATGCGCCCTCCTCCCGAAAAAAAAGCCCCCCAGGGCGACATGCAGCCGCGGGGGGCGGACGATCAAGCGGTGGTGTCAGGGAACTGGTCGCGGATGAACGTGAACGCGTCCTTGATCTTTTCGCCGACTTCGCCTGCCACGGTCGCCATCACGACGCCGATGAGGGCGGCGATCATGCCGTATTCGATGGCGGTCACACCGTTTTCGTCGGCAATGAAGGCTTTGATGGCGGAGGACATCGTGCTCATGACAAACTCCTTGTGGTGGTTGAGGAAAACTGGCTGCGTCGGGGCCCCGTCGCCACTGCTTTGTTGCGTTTGCCAGTGAGTTCACTTTAGCGAATCGTGCCGTACAGCAACTTGACTACTGTCAATTTTTCCTATTGGAAACGGAAGATTCTGATGAGGAACAGCTTTGAAAGAGCTTGATAAGGCCAGCACCGGAGATGCTCAAAAAAGAATAATTTTTGATAAGAATAATTGCCTGCAATACAAAAAAGTATTATCCTGTGTCGCTTCGCCGCCCAAAAAAGCGGCACCATCGGTACCCCAGCCCCGTGCCTGTGATTGACGACGCTTCCGTGAACGACACCCTGCTGCGACACATGGTCGACATGACCGGCCACCGCGATCACACGATGCTCGACATCTCCGTGATCTCGGCCGTGCAGGAATTGGGACGGGCGGTGCAGACGCGGGTGCTGAACATCGCCACGGTCTGCGGGCACCGCTTCGTGCGTTCGCGCGCCTGCATCCGCATGGGCGGCGTGGCCTGCCCGGAGGAGCCCCAGGACAGCGCCAGCCCGGGCGAGCCGATCGCGCTCTATCCAGCCCTGGCCCACTGCCTCGACAACCACGACTCGCGCGCCGAAGCCGCCGGCGAGGATGGCCTGCGCCGCCTGTGGCTGCCGATCTGGTTCGGCGACAAGGCCGACACCTGCCTCGAGATCGTCCACCAGGGGCCGTTCACGCCGGAAGCGATCCACATGATCAGCGGGATCGTCAGCGTCTACCGCAACTTCCAGAGCCTGCTCGACTACAGCGAGCGCGATTCGCTCACCGGCCTGCTCAACCGCAAGACCTTCGACGACCAGCTGGCGCGCATGCTGCACGCCTCGGACAGCGAACCGCTGGTGCCGGGCCAGCCGGAGCGGCGCCACCACGGCGGCGAGGAAAAGCAATGGCTGGCGGTGGTCGACGTCGACCATTTCAAGGGGGTCAACGACCGCTTCGGCCACCTGTACGGCGACGAGGTGCTGATCCTGGTCGCCAACCTGCTGCAGTCCTCCTTCCGCGCCCAGGACCGGGTGTTCCGCTTCGGCGGCGAGGAATTCGTGGTGCTGCTACGTTCGACCACCCTGGAGAACGCGCGCAAGATCATCGACCGCTTCCGCACCAACGTCGAAGCCCATGTCTTCCCGCAGGTTGGCCAGGTGACGGTCAGCGTCGGCTTCACCAGCGTCAGCGCCAGCGATTCGCCGGTGGTCACGCTCGGCCACGCCGACCAGGCGCTCTACTACGCCAAGGCCAACGGCCGCAATCGCGCCTGCTACTACGAAGAGCTGGTGGCGCACGGTCTGCTGCAGACCGTGGCCACCAACGACACCGCCGAATTCTTCTAGGCCTGTGTGGCGAGGGCGAAGTCGATCGCATCCTCCAGCCGGTCGTCGCCCCAGAACATCTCGTCCCCGACAAAAAAGGTCGGCGCCCCGAACACGCCGCGCCGGCGCGCCTGCGCCGTCTGCTCGCGCAGCGCCAGCTTGTTGGCCTCGCCGAGGGCCGCCGCCAGCACCGCCTGCGGGTCCGGCGCCAGGCCTGCGAGCGCCTCGAGCGCGGCCTCGTCCGAGGCGATCTCGAGGTCGCGCACCCAGTTGCGCTGCATGATGCGGCGGCAGAATTCCCCGATCCAGGGTTCGTCCGCCGCCAGCAGCGCAACCCGCATCGCCGGCAGGGCCGTACGCGGGAACTCGCTCGGACGCCGGAACGCCAGTCCATACTTGGCGGCGCGCCGTGCGACGTCGCGCCAGGCGTACTCGCCCTTTTCCTTCTGCTGTACGAAGGGCGCGTTCTCGTAGCCCAGCTCGCGGAAGATGGGGCCGAGCAGGAAGGGCTTCCAGGCCAGCCGCAGGCCGGCGCGCCGCACTTCCTCCTCGATGCGCATGAGGGTCAGATAGCTGTAGTTGCTGCCGAATTCGAACCAGAACTCGATGACGGGCGGTGTGCCGGCGCTCATGCCTTCTCCTTGTGCCAAAGTGGGAACTTGCCCTGGACGGGACCTGCGCCCACACTGCCACAATCGCAGCCCGACAACAAGCTGACAGGAAGAACAGGTCCTGATCGTCGCCGGCGCGGGGCGCGGATTCAGGCCAGCTGCATGAAGCGGAAGGGATCGACCTTCCACTTCTCGGGCGACTCGTGGCGCACGATCTTGTCGCCGCCGCCGAAGCCCAGCGCCTTGGACAGGTCCAGGGTTTCCGGCTTGATGTAGATCTGGCGCTTGGTATTGAAGAAGACGTTGACCTTGGGCGTGAGCAGGCTGCTCTCGTGCGGTTCGACGACCACGCCCAGGCGGCCCGACTCCAGCATCACCAGGGTGCCGACCGGGTAGATGCCGACGCAGCGCATGAATTCCTGCGCCAGGCTGGGGCTGAAGTGGAACTTGCTCCACTCGTAGATCTTGCGCAGCGCCTCGGCCGCCGACATGCCCTTGTGGTAGCAGCGGTCCGAGGTGATGGCATCGTAGACATCGACGATGGCCGCCATCTGGGCCAGCTCGCTGATGCTGCCTTCGGCCTGCTGGTCCGGGTAGCCGCTGCCGTCGCGCCGCTCGTGGTGGTGCAGGGTGATGTCGAGCGGGATCGCGCCGATCTCCGGCGTCTTGCGCAGCAGGTCATAGCCGTCGCGCGGGTGGCGCTTGATGACCGCGAATTCCTCGTCGGTCAGGCGGCCCTGCTTGTTCAGGATATGGTCGGGCACCAGGGCCTTGCCGGTATCGTGCAGCAGGCCGCCCAGGCCGGCCTGGTAGATGCTGTCCTCGGCCATGCCGCGCGAGCGGCAGAACGCCACCAGCAGCGCACACACGCTGACCGAGTGCAGGAAGGTGTAGTCATCCTTGTTCTTGATGCGCAGCAGGCCGAGCAAGGCGCCCGAATTGCGCAGGATGGATTCGGTCACGCTCTGCACCACCGGGCCGACCTTGTCGAGTTCGACCGCCTTGCCCAGGCGCGCGTCCTGCATCACGGTGCGCACCAGGCCGGCGGCCTGCTTGCGGATGGTGGCGGCGCGCGCCAGTTCCTCGCCCAGCGAGACACGGGTGACAACGACGGGTTTGGAAGCGGCGATGGCCGTGACTTCCGCCTCGGTGGCGGCGTCGGCCTCGGCCAGTGTCGGGGCGTCGTCGATGTCCATGCCGCGCGCGCAATCGATCACCACGCCGCGGATCCTGGCGTTGCGGATCTTGTAGATCTCTTCCTCGGTACTCAAGAGGAAACGGTTGCGCACGAAAGGATGCTCCATCCAGCCGCAATCCAGATCATGGATGAACATCCCGATCTTCAACTGTGACGCATCCACTTTCTTTAACATCTTGTAACCTTGCTATGTTAATCTCGCCGCCCACCGGCCAAAGTGCAGTATAGCAACTTTACATTTTGTGTAGGCGCACGTTGTTGCTTTGTAGACACATATATTGATTTTTGGGATTTATGGAACTTCGCCAGCTGCGCTATTTCGTCGCTATCGTCGACCACGGTTCGCTCTCGCGCGCGGCCCTGGTGCTGCACGTGGCGCAGCCGGCGCTGACCCAGCAGCTGCGCCAGCTCGAAGAAGAGCTGGGCGCCCAGCTGCTGCACCGCTCGGCCCATGGCGTGGTCAGCACCGATGCCGGCAAGGTGTTCTACGAGCACGCGCAGGCGATCCTGAAGCAGGTGGCCGACGCGCGCGCGGCCGTCACCCAGTCGCTCGACCGCCCCTCGGGCAGCGTCACCCTCGGCCTGCCGCACAGCATCTCGGGCGCGCTGGCCCTGCCCCTGCTCACGGCGGTGCGCGAGCGCTATCCCGAGATCACCCTCCAGCTGACCGAGGAAATCTCGGGCAACCTCACCGAGCAGCTCAAGTCCGGGCGCCTGAATCTGGCGGTGCTATTCGACGACGCCCCCACCGTGCAGTTCACGGCCACGCCCCTGGTCGAGGAAGACCTGGTCTTCATTTGCAAGCCCGGCTCGCCCTTCGCGCCCGCGGGCGCCACGCTCAGCCTGCGCCAGGCCCTGGCCAGCATCCTGATCTTGCCGGCGCGCCAGCACGGCGTACGCCCGCTGGTGGAGCAGGTGGCGCAAGGCGCCGGCCTGGTGCTGCGTAATGTGTTGGAGATCAACTCGATCACGATCCTGCGCTCGGCCATCCTGGCCGACCTGGGCGCCACCCTGCTGCCGCGCGCGCCCTTCCAGGACGACCTGGCGCGCGGCGCCATGGCGGCCTGGCCGGTGGCGGACCCCGCCGTCACCCGGCGCGTGATCCTCTGCGGTTCGCGTAATATCCCGCTGACCAATGCCGCCGCCGCCATCGGGCGCCTGGTGCGCGAAGTGACCGAAGACCTGTGCGCGCGCGGCGCCTGGCCCGGGGCCCGCCTGGCTGCCTGAATATCAGCCATCATTTTTTCTTATACCCCCATCCGCAATCCCTATTGGATTGTGGACTACTAAATCCCTACACTCCACGCGGCTACTAAGCCGACTGCGAAGCGCCATCTGCGCTTTGCCCATCCACGGCCCGCCTACCCGGCGGCGCCGCGGACACACAAGCCAATACCCTTGGAGACAGCAATGCCCGATACCGTCACGCCCGGCGACCTGAACGCCAGCGCGCCCGCCGACTATTCTTCCCGCCTCACCACCGTCACCCTGGACGACAAGTACACCGCGAAGTCGGGCGCCATCTTCCTGTCCGGTATCCAGGCCCTGGTGCGCCTGCCGATGATGCAGCGCGAGCGCGACCTGGCCGCGGGCCTGAACACGGCCGGCTTCATCTCGGGCTACCGTGGCTCCCCGCTGGGCGGCCTGGACGAGACCCTGTGGAAGACCAAGAAGCACCTGGAAGCGAACGCCATCCAGTTCGTCCCGGGCGTGAACGAAGACCTGGCCGCCACCGCCGTCTGGGGCACCCAGACCGTGGACCTGATCGGCCCGGCCAAGTACGACGGCGTGTTCGCCATGTGGTACGGCAAGGGACCGGGCGTGGACCGCTGCGGCGACGTCTTCAAGCACATGAACCATGCCGGCACCGCCAAGCACGGCGGCGTGCTGCTGGTGGCCGGCGACGACCACGGCGCGTATTCGTCGACCCTGCCGCACCAGTCCGACCATATCTTCTCGGCCTGCATGATCCCGGTGCTCTACCCCTGCAACGTGCAGGAATACCTGGACCTGGGCGTGCACGGCTGGGCCATGTCGCGCTATTCGGGTTGCGCGGTCGCCTTCAAGGCCCTGGCCGACACGGTCGAATCGAGCGCCTCGGTCGACGCCGACCCGTTCCGCGTCGAAGTGAAGTATCCGAAGGATTTCGCGATGCCGGAAGGCGGCTTGAATACCAAGCTGTCCTCGGTACCGCTGGGCCAGCAGGCGCGCAACCAGGAAGCGCTGATGCAGGACTACAAGATCTACGCGGCCCTGGCCTACGCCCGCGAAAACAAGCTGAACCGCACCACCATCGACAGCGCCAATGCGAAGCTGGGCATCATCGCGTCCGGCAAATCCTACCTGGACGTGCTGGAAGCGCTGGAAGAACTGGGCATCGACGAAACCATGGCCGCCAAGGTCGGCCTGCGCCTGTACAAGGTGGCCATGATCTGGCCGCTGGAGCCGGAAGGCGTGCGCGAATTCGCACAGGGCCTGGAAGAGATCCTGGTGGTCGAGGAAAAGCGCCAGGTGGTGGAATACCAGCTCAAGGAACAGCTGTACAACTGGCGCGACGACGTGCGTCCCCACATCGTCGGCAAGTTCGACGACAAGGGCGAGTGGGTGGCCCCGCGCGGCGACTGGCTGCTGCCTCCCAAGGCCGACTTCTCGGTGGCCCAGGTGGCGCGCGTGATCGCCGGCCGCATCGCCCGCCTGGACCTGGACGACAGCACCCGCGATCTGATCAAGGCGCGCCTGGCGTTCCTGGACGCCAAGGACGCCGTGCTGCGGAAGGCGATCACCACGCCCTTCCGCCCGGCCTTCTACTGCTCCGGCTGCCCGCACAACAGCTCGACCAAGGTGCCGGAAGGCTCCTTCGCGCTGGCCGGCATCGGCTGCCACGTGATGGCGACCTCGATCTACCCGGAGATGAACAAGCTGACCACCCACATGGGCGGCGAGGGCACCCCGTGGATCGGCCAGGCCGCGTTCTCCCAGGTGCCGCACGTGTTCCAGAACCTGGGCGACGGCACCTACTTCCACTCTGGTTATCTCGCGATCCGCGCGGCGGTGGCGGCCAAGGTCAACATCACCTACAAGATCCTGTACAACGACGCGGTCGCGATGACCGGCGGCCAGCCGGTCGACGGCCAGACCTCGGTGCCGATGATCGCCCAGCAGATGGCGGCCGAAGGCGTCAAGCGCATCGCCCTGGTCACCGAAGACCTGTCGCGCTACGCCGACCGCTCCAACCTGCCGGCGCTGGTCACGCTGCACGACCGCAAGCACATGGACGACATCCAGCGCGAACTGCGCGAGCTGCCGGGCGTGACCGTCATCATCTACGACCAGACCTGCGCCGCCGAAAAGCGCCGCCGCCGTAAGAAGGGCGAGTTCCCCGACCCGGCCCAGCGCATGGTGATCAACGAAGCCGTGTGCGAAGGCTGCGGCGATTGCGGCATCCAGTCGAACTGCGTCTCGATCCTGCCGAAGGAAACCGAATTCGGCCGCAAGCGCCAGATCGACCAGTCCTCGTGCAACAAGGACTACTCGTGCAACAAGGGCTTCTGCCCGAGCTTCGTGACCGTCGAAGGCGGCGCGCTCAAGAAGAGCAAGGCCGGTGTATCGAAGAACGGCGCGGATGACGGCTGGGGCGAGCTGCCTCTACCCTCCCTGCCGGGTGTCGAACATCCGTACAACATCCTGATCAACGGCATCGGCGGCACCGGCGTGATCACCGTCGGCGCCCTGATGGGCATGGCCGCCCACCTCGAAGGCAAGGGCGCCTCGGTGCTGGACATGACCGGCATGAGCCAGAAGAACGGCTCGGTCACCTCGCACGTGAAGATCGCCGCCTCGCCCGAGCGCCTGCGCGCCCAGCGCATCGCCACCGGCGAAGCGGACCTGATCCTGGGCTGCGACATCCTGACCACCGGCGCCGCCGATGCGGTGTCGAAGATGCGTCCGGGCCGGACGCTCGCCATCGTCAACCTGCACGAGCAGCCGACCGGCACCTTCGCCCAGCAGCGCGACTGGGAATTCCCGTCCGGCGACGTGCGTTCGCTGATCCTGGAAGCCGTGGGCGGCGACGCGGGCGTCGATTTCGTCGACGCCACCAAGCTGGCCACCGCGCTGATGGGCGACTCGATCGCCACCAATCTCTTCCTGATGGGTTACGCCTGGCAGAAGGGCCGCATCCCGCTGAGCGAAGCCGCCCTGCTGCGCGCGATCGAACTGAATGGCGTGGCCGTCGCTTCGAACAAGATGAGCTTCCTGTGGGGCCGCCGCGCCGCCGTGGACTTCAAGCGCGTCGAGAAGCAGGCGATTCCCGTGCAGACCGTCGTGATCCAGATGCCGCAAAACCTGGAAAGCGTCATCAAGAAGCGCGTCGAACACCTGACCGGCTACCAGGACGCAGCCTACGCAGCCGTCTACGAAGACCTGGTCAAGCGCGTGCGCGAGGCTGAATCGACCAAAGGCCTGGGCAACAAGCTGTCCATGGCGGTGGCGAAGAACTACGCCAAGCTGATGGCCTACAAGGACGAATACGAAGTGGCGCGCCTGTACACCGACGGCCGTTTCCTCGAGCAGCTCAAGACCCAGTTCGAAGGCGACTTCTCGCTCAGCTTCAACCTGGCCCCGCCGCTGCTGGCCAAGAAGGACGCCAAGGGCCACATGGTGAAAGCCAAGTACGGCTCGTGGATGTTCGGCGCCTTCAAGCTGCTGGCCAAGCTCAAAGGCCTGCGTGGCGGCGCCCTCGACGTCTTCGGCTACACCGCCGAGCGCAAGATGGAACGCGCCCTGATCACCGAGTATCGCGAGATGATCGAAGGCCTGCTGGCCACCCTGGACGCCTCGAACCACGCGACCGCGGTGGAGCTGGCGGCGCTGCCGGACCAGATCCGCGGCTTCGGCCATGTGAAGGAAAAGGCCGTGGCCGAGTACCGTGTGCGCAAGGCGGAGCTGCTGTCGGGCAAGGTCAAGCGCCGCGCGGCCTGATTCTTTGCCAACTTAAATCAACGTCATCCCCGCCTACGCGGGGATGACGAATCAGGCGCAGCGTGCCTGGCTTGACGTTAACGTTAACGTCATATACCGTACCAGAATATCCTCAGTCCGCCGACACCTAAGGACCTATCCAATGAACGACATCACTTCCGCCGCCAAGCTCGACCTGCCGGAACAGCCGAAACTCGCCAACAAGGTCCGTTTCGTCACCGCCGCCTCCCTGTTCGACGGCCACGACGCCTCGATCAACATCATGCGTCGCATCCTGCAGTCGAACGGCGCCGAGGTCATCCACCTCGGCCACAACCGCTCGGTCGACGAAGTCGTCACCGCGGCGCTGGCCGAGGACGTGCAGGGCATCGCCATCTCCAGCTACCAGGGCGGCCACGTCGAATACTTCAAGTACATGATCGACCTGCTGAAACAACGCGGCGGCGCCCACATCAAGGTGTTCGGCGGCGGCGGCGGCGTCATCGTCCCGCATGAGATCGAGGAACTGCACGCCTACGGCGTCACCCGCATCTTCAGCCCGGAAGACGGCCAGCGCATGGGCCTGGTCGGCATGATCCGCTCGATGCTGGAAGCCTGCGACGTCGACCTGTCCTCGTACGCACCGACCTCGATCGACGCCCTGCAGCAGGGCGAGATCGGCGCACGCCACCGTCCGCTGGCCCAGCTGATCACCGCGCTGGAAAACGGCAAGGCCGATGCCGCTCTGCGCGAGCAGATCGTGAACGCCGCCGACGGCGTCAAGACTCCGGTCCTGGGCATCACCGGCACCGGCGGCGCCGGCAAGTCCTCGCTGACCGATGAACTGATCCGCCGCATCCGCCTCGACCAGGGCGACCGCCTGAACATCGCGGTGATCTCGATCGACCCCTCGCGCCGCAAGTCGGGCGGCGCCCTGCTGGGCGACCGCATCCGCATGAACGCGATCAATCCGTGGAACGGCCAGGCGCGCGTCTTCATGCGCTCGCTCGCCACCCGCGAAGCGGGTTCCGAGATCTCGCAGGCCCTGCCTGACGTTATTGCGGCCTGCAAGGTCGCTGGCTTTGATCTCGTCATCGTCGAGACCTCGGGCATCGGCCAGGGCGACGCCGCCATCGTGCCGCACGTCGACACCTCGATGTACGTCATGACCCCGGAATTCGGCGCCGCGTCGCAACTGGAAAAGATCGACATGCTCGACTTCGCCGACTTCATCGCCATCAACAAGTTCGACCGCAAGGGCGCCCAGGATGCGCTGCGCGACGTCGCCAAGCAGTACCAGCGCAACCGCGAACTGTGGAGCAAGTCGCCGGACGAGATGCCGGTGTTCGGTACCCAGGCCTCGCGCTTCAACGACGACGGCGTCACCGCCCTCTACCACGGCCTGCTGCCCAAGCTGGCCGAGCTGGGCCTGCAGGTCGAAGCGGGCAAGCTGAACGCCCCGTCGCAGAAGTACTCGAGCGGCAAGAACGTGATCGTGCCCCCGGCCCGTGCGCGCTACTTGGCCGAAATCGCCGACACCGTGCGCGGCTACCACCGCAACACCCATAAACAGGTGAAGCTGGCGCGCGAACGCCAGCAGCTGCAGGAAACCAAGCGCATGCTGGCCGCGGCCAATCGTGCGGACTCTACTCCTGACCTTGTGCTGGACGACCTGATCACGGAGCGCGACAACGCCATGGAAGGCGGCGCCAAGAAGCTGCTGGCCATGTGGCCGGACATGCAGGCCGCCTACGCGGGCGACGATTACGTCGTCAAGATCCGCGACAAGGAAATCCGTACCCGCCTGGTGCAAAAAACCCTGTCGGGCAACCCGATCCGCAAGGTGGCCCTGCCGCGCTTCGAGGACCACGGCGAGATCCTGCGCTTCCTGATGCTGGAAAACGTGCCGGGCTCCTTCCCCTACACCGCCGGCGTGTTCGCCTTCAAGCGCGAAGGCGAAGACCCGACCCGCATGTTCGCGGGCGAAGGCGATGCCTTCCGCACCAACAAGCGCTTCAAGCTGGTCTCGACCGGCATGGACGCCAAGCGCCTGTCCACCGCCTTCGACTCGGTGACCCTGTACGGCGCCGATCCGGCGATCCGTCCCGACATCTACGGCAAGGTCGGCAACTCGGGCGTCTCGATCGCGACCCTGGACGACATGAAGGTGCTGTACGACGGTTTCGACCTGTGCAGCCCGAGCACCTCGGTCTCGATGACCATCAACGGCCCGGCCCCGACCATCCTGGCGATGTTCATGAACACCGCCATCGACCAGCAGATCGACAAGTTCGTCCTCGAGAACAAGCGCCAGCCGACCGATGACGAAGCGCAGAAGATCAAGGACTGGGTCCTGATGAACGTGCGCGGCACGGTGCAGGCCGACATCCTGAAGGAAGACCAGGGCCAGAACACCTGCATCTTCTCGACCGAGTTCTCGCTCAAGGTCATGGGCGACATTCAGGAATATTTTGTTCACCACCAGGTGCGCAACTTCTACTCGGTGTCGATCTCGGGCTACCACATCGCCGAAGCGGGCGCGAACCCGATCTCGCAGCTGGCCTTCACGCTGTCGAACGGCTTCACGTTTGTCGAAGCCTACCTGGCGCGCGGCATGCACATCGACGATTTCGCGCCCAACCTGTCCTTCTTCTTCTCGAACGGCATGGACCCGGAATACACGGTGCTGGGCCGCGTGGCACGCCGCATCTGGGCGGTGGCGATGCGCGACAAGTACGGCGCCAACGAGCGTTCGCAGAAGCTCAAGTACCACATCCAGACCTCGGGCCGCTCGCTGCACGCCCAGGAGATCGACTTCAACGACATCCGCACCACCCTGCAGGCGCTGATCGCGATCTACGACAACTGCAACTCGCTGCACACCAACGCCTACGACGAGGCGATCACCACGCCGACCGACGAATCGGTGCGCCGCGCCCTGGCGATCCAGCTGATCATCAACCGCGAATGGGGCCTGGCGAAGAACGAGAACCCGAACCAGGGGGCCTTCATCATCGACGAGCTGACCGACCTGGTCGAAGAGCAGGTGCTGCAGGAGTTCGAGCGCATCGCCGAACGCGGCGGCGTGCTGGGCGCGATGGAGACCGGCTACCAGCGCGGCAAGATCCAGGAAGAGTCGATGCTGTACGAGCACCAGAAGCACGACGGCACCCTGCCGATCATCGGTGTGAACACCTTCCGCAACCCGAACGGCGCGGGCGCGCCGGCGACGATCGAGCTGGCCCGTTCCACGGACGACGAGAAGCAGTCGCAGCTGACCCGCCTGGAAGCCTTCCACGCGCGCAATGCCGCCCAGGCGCCGGCCGCCCTGGCCGCGCTGCAGCAGGCGGCGATCGACAACGAGAACGTATTCGCCAAGCTGATGGACGCGGTGCGGGTCTGCTCGCTGGGGCAGATCACCACGGCGCTGTTCGAGGTGGGTGGGCAGTATCGCCGCAATATGTAATCGGCGGCGGTTAACGAAAAAGGGCGCGGACTCCGCGCCCTTTTTTATGTGTTCACTGCTCTGGCAAACTTGGATTCCGGCCTTCGCCGGAAATCGTAGGCGCCAGTGGCGCGTACGACGGCCTTTGAGCGAACGGTAAACTCAAACAGCGTCGTTCCGGCGAAGGCCGGAACCTAAGTTCGTCGCGTACCACTCACCCAAAACTCACCGCATACACCGGCGGCAGATTCCCCGCCACCGCATGCCAGCTGTCCCCGCCGTTATCCGACACCCACACGTTGCCGGTCGTCGAGCCCATGATCAGGGTCCGTCCATCCTGGTGCACGGCCAGCCCGTGCCGGTACACCAGGTCGTAGCAATGCTCCTGTGGCAGCCCCGCGCGCAGCACGTCGAAGGTCTTGCCGCCGTCGCGGGTACGTGTCACCGCCAGCGAGGCCCCTAAAGGAATGCGGCGCTCGTCCTTCTCGGCCGGCACGAACCAGGCGGTCTGGCCGTCGTGCGGATGGGCCGCCACCGCGAAGCCGAAGTGCGACAAGGGCATGTTCCTGACTTCCTGCCAGCTGCGGCCATCGTCCCCCGAGCGCCAGACGCCGTTGTGGTGCTGGCACCACAGCACATCGGGCTCGCCCGCGCAGCGCACGATGCGGTGCGGGTCCTGGGCTTCCTCGCTGTCCTGCATGTCGGGCGGCATGTAGTCGGCGCGCATGCCCTTCGCGCTCAGGGCCCAGCTGGCGCCGCCATCGGCGCTGCGCCAGGCGCCGGCGCAGGAGATCCCGACCAGCAGACTGGCGCTGTCGCGCGGGTCGACGCAGATGCTGTGGATGCCGGGGTCGTCGTAGCCACCCCCGAACCAGTGCGGCCGGCCGGGCTGGTCCCACAGCGGGCGCACCAGCTCCCAGCTGTCGCCGCGGTCGTTCGAGCGGAACAGGCCGCCCGGCAGAGTGCCGGCCCACAACACGCCCGGCTGGTCGGCGCCGCCCGCTTCCAGCGACCAGATCAGCTTGTTGGTCCATTCGACCTTCTCTTCCAGGCCTTCCGGCTTGGGCGGATAGCTGGGCGCCGGCAGCTCGGTCCAGATCTCGCCCTGCTTACGGTGCAGCTTGACGCCGAAGTGGCCCAGGTTCAGGGCCGCGTACAAGCTGCCGTCGCGCCGGTCGGGCAGCACCATCGACACCGGCTCGCCCAGGAAGTGCACGGGGCCGAACTCCCAGCGTCCGCCACTGAACGACAATTCGAACAATCCCTTGCGGGTCGCCACATAGGCCTGCACGTTCATTTTCCGCTCATCCTCCTGACAGGGCCTGCAGCACGTAGACCTTGCTGTCAGGCTGAAGTGGGTCGTCGAGGCGCCGCGTGTCGAGGCAGCGCCGGCCATCGATGAAGATCACGACATTGGGCCGCAGGGCGCCCTGGTCGTCCAGCACGTAGCCGCGCAAGCGCGGGTTCAGGGCGAAGGCGCTGTCCAGGCCTTCGCGCAGGCGGCCGGCATCCGTGCTGACCTCGGGCACGGCGGTGAAACGCGCCAGCTGCTGCGTAAAGAAGAGTTGCGCCATGATCGGTCCATCGAAACGGGCGTCCCGCCTTGCGTATCCCGTGGGCGTTACGGGGCGGGCAAACCTACAATGTAGCCGTGAACCACTCGCGGAGCAACGCATGCCGATCAAACCGGAGCAACTGGCCGCCCTGATGCAGGAAGTCGAGCAGGAAGACCCGATCGACTTCGCCGACCTGCCCTTTCCCGAAGACGAATTGCGCACCCTGGTCGCCACCCACCTGTGCGAGATGGCGGCCTCGATGGAAAACTTCAGCACCGAGGACCGCCTGATGACCCTGCTGGCGGTGTCCGCCAAGCTGGTGCTGGAAAACCTGGTGCTGCACGTGCAGCTGCTGCGGCGCCACGGCCTGCCGGTGAGCGACAACGTCGAGGCCTTGCTGGACCGGCTCAAGAAAGGCGAAGGGCCGGCCGGCTGAGTCAGGGCTGAGTCCAACAGAGTGAGCGCCAGTTGGTATTCATGCAGGATTGCGTAACTATCATGGCAAGTCCGCAACAGTCAGGCCCTTAGACTCACTGCATATGAACCCGTTCGGGTATTATTGTCGATGAGGAAACTCTCCTCCCGGTCATCCCGGTCCCCCCATCGCCGCGATACTACCTAAAAGGAACGATTCAATGCCGCGTCATGTCCATAAGCTTACTCTTACCGCAGCCCTCGTCTCCGGCGCCCTCGTGCTGGGCGGCCTGGCCGGCTGCAACCGCACCGAATCGACCGCGACCCTGCTGGCCGAGGCGAAGGCATACCAGGACAAGGGAGACCGCAAGGCCGCGCTGATCCAGCTGAAGAACGCAGTGGCCCAGAGCCCGGAAGACGGCGAAGCACGCTTCCTGCTGGGCAGCCTGCACCTCGACAGCGGCGACGCCGTGTCGGCCGAGAAGGAATTGCGCAAGGCCGCCAGCCTGGGTATCGCATCCGAGCGCACCCTGCCGCTGCTGGCGCGCGCCCTGCAAAACCAGGGGCAGTCCGACAAGGTGCTGGAAGAAGTCACGCTCGAGAAGGCCAAGGGCTCGGCGGCCCTGATGGCCCTGCGCGGCGACGCCCTGCTCGAGCAGCGCAAGACCGACGAGGCCAAGCAGGCCTATGACGCTGCGCTCCAGCTCGATCCCGCCACCGGCGAAGCCCTGATCGGCCTGGCGCGTCACGCGCTGTTCAGCCAGGATACGGCCGCCGCCGAACGCTACGCGCTCGAGGCTGTGACCAAGGATGCCAAGAACGCGGACGCCTGGCTGTTCCAGGGCGGCATCCTGCGCGCCCTGAACAAGACGGACGAGGCCATGAAGGCCTACGACCAGGTCATCGCCCTGCGCCCGCACGACCGCAGCGCCTACGTCGAGAAAGCCTACATCCAGATCAACCAGGGCAAGTTCGACGCCGCCAAGGCCTCGATCGAGGCCGCGCGCAAGAATGCGCCGGGCAACCTGCTGGCGACCTACGCCCAGGGCCTGCTCGACTACACCCAGGGCAAGCACGCCGAGGCCCAGGAATCGCTGCAGAAGGTCCTGAAGGCTTCTCCCGACCACCTGCCCAGCATCCTGCTGTCGGGCGCGGTGGAGCTGAACCTGGGCGCCCTCCAGCAGGCGGAGCTGCACCTGCGCAAGTACCTGGCGTCGAATCCGGACAACGTCTTCGCCCGCAAGCTGCTGGCCCAGACCCTGCTCAAGAGCTCGCAACCGAAGGATGCGGTCGATGCCCTGGCCCCTGTGCTCAAGGACGCCGGCAACGATCCGCAGCTGCTGGCCCTGGCCGGCCAGTCCTACATGCAGGTGCGCGACTTCGACAAGGCCACCAGCTACTTCGAGAAGGCCAGCGAGCTGGCGCCGAAGGTGGCGGCGATCCGCACCTCGCTCGGCCTGTCGCGCCTGGGCCAGGGCGACCGGGACAAGGGCCTGAGCGATCTGCAGGCAGGCGCCACCCTCGATCCGAAGTCGCCCGACGGCGGCATGGCGCTGGTGCAGGCCGAACTCGGCATGAAGAACTACGACAAGGCCCTGGCCGCCGCCAAGCAGCTGGCCAAGCAGCAGCCGAACAATGCCCAGGTCCATAACCTGCTGGGCCTGGTCCACCTGGCCAAGCAGGACGCTGCCTCCGCCCGCGCCGCCTTCGAGGAATCGATCCGCCTGCAGCCGGCTTTCTACCCGGCCGCCACCGCGCTGGCCGAACTCGACATGCGCGACAAGAAGATCGACTCCGCCAAGGCGCGCTTCAACGGCGTCCTGAAGGCCGATCCGAAGCATGTCGGCGCCATGACCGCGCTGGCCCAGATCGCGCTCTACGAGAAGAAGCCGGCCGAAGCGACTACCTGGCTGGAGAAGGCCAGCAACGACAACCCGGGCGCCGTGGCCCCGATCGTCAAGCTGGGCAGCCACTACCTGAGCCAGAACGAACCGCAAAAGGCCCTGAACCTGGCGCGCAAGGCCAGTACCGAGAACCCGACCCAACCCGACCTGCTCGAGTTGCTCGGCCAGGCCCAGCTGGCCAGCAAGGACGGCGCCGGTGCGCTCGAGACCTACAGCAAGCTGGTCAAGGTGTTGCCGAAGTCGGCGATGGCCCAGTACCGCCTGGCCAACGCCCACGTGGCGCTGAAGAACGAAAGCGCCGCGGCCGAGGACATCAAGCGCGCCCTGGCCCTGCAGCCGGACTTCCTGCCGGCCCACCTGGCCCAGGTCGAGCTGGCGATGCGCGCCAAGAAGCCGGAGCAGGCGCTCGAGAGCGCACGCGCCCTGCAGAAGCAGCCCAACAACGCCGCCGTCGGCTACGTGCTGGAAGGCGACCTGCTGACCCGCGAGAAGAAGCAGGACCAGGCGCTGGCGATGTACGAAAAGGCGTACGCGCTGCAGCCGAGCTCCAAGGTGCTGCTGACCATCCACCGCGCCATGCTCGCGTCCGGCAAGGAAGCCCAGGCCGACGCCCGCCTGGCCGACTGGATGAAGAAGAACCCGAACGACATGACGGTCATCATGTACCAGGCCGAGCGCAGCCTGACCAAGGGCCAGCTCAAGCAGGCGGCCGCGCAGTTCGAGACCATCGTGAAGGCCGCGCCGAACAATGGCGTGGCGCTGAACAACCTCGCCTGGACCTATCAGCAGCTGAAGGATCCGAGGGCGCTCGAAACCGCCGAGCAGGCCTACCGCGCCAGCGGCGACCATCCGGCAGTGATGGACACCCTGGGTGCGATCCTGGTCGAGCGCGGCGATCTCAAGCGCGCCGTGCCACTGCTGCAGAAGGGCGTGAACCTGGCGCCGAACAGCGGCGACCTGCGCCTGCACCTGGCCCAGGCCCTGATCAAGTCGGGCGACAAGGCCGGCGCCAAGAAGGAACTGGAACTACTGGCATCGAAGGGCAACGGTCCCGGCGCCGAGCAGGCCAAGGAACTCTTGAAGCAGCTGTAAGTCGAAACGAAAACGCCACCGCAAGGTGGCGTTTTAGCATCATTTGTTATAAATTTGCAATTTCTTTCTGGCACGCCCGTGCCGTCAGTGCTAGGATACAAGAACCGCCAATGCGTCAGTCCGGCGCCCATCCTGCGGAGAGAGAATATGACCACGCTAAATTCCACAGAATTGAAAGATTTAATCTCTGAACCGGGGAGCGCACGATACAGCTCAGCTACCGAAGGCTCACCGGCCTCATGTGATAGGATCACCGACGTGGCCATCAACGAAAAATCCTTCGGGATTCGGGTTGCCGATACTGATCAAGGCCGAAGCAAGGCCAGTCTCTTGATCAATAAAATGTATGCGTGGCGCGGTTATGCAGGCACGCATCGTCTTGAGGACAACCCGAACCGGATCACCCTCTCCGCATCCGACCACGGCGAAGTGGTGGGCACGGTGACACTCGGCATTGATTCCGACATGGGACTGCTGGCCGACGAGATCTTCAAGGACGAGATCGACCGCTTCCGCAACAGGGGCGGCAAGGTATGCGAAATCACCAAGCTGGCTTTCGATCCCAAGGTGCGTTCCAAGATGGCGCTGGCCTCGCTGTTCCACATCCTGTTCATCTACGGCCGCCGCATCCACAACTGCACCGACGTCTTCATCGAGGTCAACCCGCGCCACCGACGCTTCTACGAGACCATGCTGGGCTTCACCCGCCTGGGCGAGATGCGCACCAATCCGCGCGTCGACGCGCCGGCCTGGCTGCTGTGGAGCAGCCTCGACCATGTACAGGAACAGATCGAGCGCTTTGGCGGCACCAGCAATCATCCCGGTAACGAGCGCTCTCTTTTCCCCTACTTCTTCTCGCCGAAGGAAGAGGAAGGCATTACGCGGCGCTTGATGTCGCTCGGTTGAGACGATCGTCCTACGCCCTGGATGCGGCCTGCGCGAGCAGGCCGTTTTCATGTGGGCGCCCTTCGAAGCGCTCCAGGATCGGCAGCACCAGGCGGCGCAGGAACAGCCCCACTCCGCCCCACAGGGTGATGAACCACAGCGGCACGCCGCCCGGCGGATCGCCGGGATAGGCCCAGTTGCCGCTCAGGACGCCCGAATACTCGATCAGCGCGCCCAGCAGGATCATATAGCCGGTATAGGCCAGGTCTTCGCGTTCGTGGAACAGCACCAGGCCGATCGCCAGCAGGACCCCGGTGACGGCCAGCAGGGTATTGCCGTCATGGATGGCGGAGAAGGCCGCCGAATAGGCCAGCGCCAGCGCCCAGACGGCGCCGCGGCGGTCGTGCGCGGCCTTCCCGCCCAGCACGCGGCGCGTGTGCAGCAGGTAAAAACCCCACATGAACAATTCCCATACCGGCATGCCGAGCACGTCCGGTTCGGTGAAACGGAAGATGCCCTGGGCCAGGGAGGCGCCGTTCATGGCGGTGAAAAACACGCACGCCACCGCGAAGAACACGGCCTCGACCTTGCTCAGGCGGCCGAAGGTGAGCGCCCATACGAGCAGCAGGGCGGCCAGCTTGCCGAGGTTGGTCGGCACGAAGGCGAGGATGGCCATCACCAATGGCACTTGAAGCAATAGACGGTAAGGAATTCGCATGTCGGAGAGTAGACTATGATTCCGTCAATATTGTCAATAAACTCAGCATACGAATTGGGCGTACCAACGCAAAAAAGGCCTCCGAAGAGGCCTTTTTTAGCGGGAAGGAAGACGCTTAGTCTTTCTTCTGGCGGCGGCGCAGGGCGGCGCCCATGCCGACCATTGCCAGGCCCATCAGCGACAGGGCGCCCGGTTCCGGCAGGGCATAAGCCTGGCCCGGATCGTCGATGCGCGCGCCGAGGATGTTGTTGGCGCCATTGCCCCAGTTCGGGTTGTAGTTGTAGCTGTTCTTGAAGCGCAGGTCGCGCAGGCCTTGCCAGCTCGAGAACCAATCCGAATCCAGCTGGTCAGCCCAGAGGCCGCCGGCCGAGGTGTCCACCGATGCGTAGGAGTCGGCAGTGCCCGAGAAGCCGTTGCTGCTCGGAACCTGGTCGCCCACGACGGTGTTGTTCGGATCGATGATGTCCATGCCGGTGTCGAAGAACAGGCGGGCCAGGAAGGTGCCTTCGGTGAAGCCGGTGGCGCAGCTGAAGCCGCAACGCACGCCTGGGTTGATGGTGTCCAGGGTGGTCTTGGTCATGCTGTCCAGGTCGCGCCAGTACAGGTCCATGTAGCCCTTGGTCGCCGGGAACGGGTTGCTTGCGTTCGGGGTGCCTGCCTCGACGCCGTAGAACATGCCGGTCACTTGGCCGCCGCCCAGGCCGTTGACGAAGAAGATGTCGCCGGTCGGGTCGATCTGGTCGTTCGGGGTGTTGACCGAGCCGCGTTCCATGGTCGAGATGGTGAACACGCCCCAGTTGATTTCGTTCGAACCCGCCCAGGTGGTGGCGCCATTGATGGCGATCTGCTCTTGACCCGAGAACTTCAGGTAGATCGGGCCCGGAGGAAGCTGGGTAGCCGGTGCGGCATATGCGCCAAAGCTCATGGCAGCGCCAAATGCGAGTGCGAGAATCTTTTTCATGCTGCGTTCTCCAAGATAAAGAAATTCTGTTTGATAGATAACGACACCGACACTGGGTATTTAGCAATCCGTGTGCCAGCGTTTAAAGATCCTCGCTAAGTAGTTGAAAATGCATCGCTTTTCACAAAGTTCACAATTCTGGACGACCGTGCGGACTCGGCCATTGTAAAAATTCCCGACAGATAATTAACGATAGCGGCCCGGCGCCAGCAAATCGTGCGGATCGAGGGCGCGGCGCAGGCGCTCGTGCAGCTGCTGCGAGTCCTGGGTCAGGGCGCTCAACCCGGGCATGGCCGAGGTCGTTACCCGGTAGGGGAACCAGCCCTGCTCGCGGCCGCGCTCGATCAGCTCGCGGTAGCAGGCCTGGGCCGCTTCCACCGCGGCGGGAGAATGGCGGTCGAACAGCAAAGGCACGGTACTGTCGAATAATTTGTCACTCAGCGAGGTGAAGGTCAGCAGCGGTTCCATGCCGTGCTTGCGGGTGACGGCGCTGACCATCTCGACATAGGCGCGGGCGCCCTGCCCGCGCATCGGCACCAGCGGCGCGTACCAGATCAGCCCGCAGCCGTCCTGGGCCGGATTGCGCGCGCCGTCGGCGCCTGGCGCGGGGTTGCGCCAGTAGGCCAGCGGCAGCGCCGTCTCGTTGGGACGCCCGCCCGCCAGTTCCAGCGAGCGCGCCAGGGTGGCGGCGGTGCTGGCCAGGCGCTGGCCGGCCGCGCCCGGCAGCCAGCCGGCTACCCGGCGCAGGGTGTTCGCGTTGTCCTGGCTCAGGAACAGCATGCGGCTGGCCACGCCCTTGAGCGCGGCGCGGATCTCCTTCTGGGCCGCGGCCACCATGCGCCGGGTGCCGTACAGGGTGCCGAAGCCGGTCCAGGGGAAGATCTGGTACTGGCGGCCCAGCTCATCGACCAGCGCGGGCGGGATCAGGCCGTCCGCTCCCAGGCGGTCGGCCGGGTAAGGCGCCGACATTGCCAGCACCCGGTGCCGGTTCATCAGGTTCAGGCCGGCCACGGTGCCGGGCAGCTTGCCGAGGATGGCGCGGATGCGTTCGATCGCCGGTTCCAGCAGCGCGTCGTCCTTGAGGCTGAACAGGCAGACCTTGACCACCTCGGGCCGGCGCGCCAGCAGGATGCTCATGCGCGTAACCACGCCCAGTCCGCTCTGGGTGAACAGGCCGGCCGAATAGGCGCCGATGCCCCACTTGAACAGGCGCGCCAGTTCCTCGCCGCCGGCTTCGCGCATCGCGGTGCGGTAGCGGCTGCCGTCGGCCAGCACCGCTTCCAGGTCGGTGACCGCGGCGAAGTGATCGGTATATGGCGTGACCCCATAGCCGCGCTCGAGCGCGTTGCCGAGCAGGCTGCAGGAGGGCCCGGCGCCGGTGGTCGGCACCATGAAAGGATAGTTGTTGCTATCGAGGAAGTCGGCCAGCATGCCCTGGGTCACGCCGGGCTCCAGGGTCACCACGCCCATCTCGGCATCGAAATGCAGGATGCGGTTCATGCCGGACAGGTCGAGGATCACGCAGTCGGGCTGGACCGCCAGCGCGCTGCCATAGCCCCAGTTGCGCCCGGTGCTGACCGGATAGACCGGCACCCGGTGGCGCTGGGCGATGCGCATCACCTCGGGCAGGTGGGCAGCGTCGAGGATGCGCAGGGCCGCCGGAACGCTGCGCTCGATGCCGGTGGTGTCGGGTCCGTAGGCGGCGCTGGCGGCCTCCCGGGAAAGAACTTGCTGAGGGCCGAGCACGGCCTGCCACTCGGCGGCGGCCGCCTCGAGCGGGGTGGGTTGTGTTTCCATTGCGGTTCAGGCGGCTTTTCCGTCCGCCTGCAATTGACGATTGAGTTGATCGATGAGTTCGGTTGCCGCGCTGACGATCTGGCCGGAAGCGAAGCCGGCCTTGGTCATTTCGCGGAAGAAGGCGCGCGCCAGGATGCGCGCCACGTCCTCGGGATTCTGGTAGGCGGTGCGGACCTGCTCGCCCACCTTGTGCTGGGCTTCCTGCAGCAGGGCCAGCTGGGCGAAGCGCGAGTCCAGCACCCGCTGCAGCTGGGACACCTGGATCGACTTGCCGATCAGGGTGGCGACGATGTCGAGCAGGGGCAGGTCGAGCGGGTCGAAGCGCGCGCCCGACACGTTGACCACGCCGATGATCTTGTCGCCCACCCGGACCGGCGCCGCCATCAGGGCGCGGCCGGCGGCGTCGGGGCGGCGCGCCAGCAGCGCGAAGGGCGAGCGCCCGATGTCTTCCACGAACAGGGCCTCGCCGCTGGCCAGCACGTGGCCGCAGATGCCCTCCCCGGTGCCGATCGAGGCATGCAGGGCCGCGTCCGGCAAGTCGCCGTGGCGCGCATACATGCTCATCCGCATTTCCTCGCCGCTGCCGCTGTTGATCAGCATGATCGAGCAGTGATCGGCGCCGACCAGCAGGGCGGCCTGCTCGGCCTGGCGCTGCAGGCTGTCTTCCAGGCTGCCGCCGGCCAGGAACTGGCGAAGGTCTTGCAGGCGTACCAGCTTGTCCGCTGTTTCCATGGGTCCTATCCGCGTGAGGGTTGACGTTGGACGAATCGCAAGGGTCCGGGATGCAATCTGTTAATAGTATGCCATTCTTCCGCACCGCACCACCCCTCCAGTCCGCTTTCCGCCGGCCTGGCTCAAACCGCCTCGGCGGCCTTGGGCGACAGGAAGGCCTTGTGGAACAGGTGGCGCGACAGCAGCAGCGGGGGCATGCGCAGCCAGTTGCCGCGCACGTAGAGGGCGAAATGCGCCAGGGCGAGCGCGCGGCCGCCGCAGCTCGGGTGCAGCGGCAGCAGGGCGCGCGCGAACAGCGCATCCATCAGCGCCAGCAGCGCGCCGTTGGGACGCCCGCCGCCAGCCGCGGCCTGGGCCAGCACGGCCGCCGGGACCGGCGTGCCCAGCATGCGCACGCACCAGCGCAGCGCGTAGAACAGCGGGCGCGCCAGTTCCAGCTCGGCGGCGCGCGCCGCCAGGCCGTCCCAGAAGCCGGGCCGGGCGCCGAAGTGCAGGGCCAGGCGGTGCAGGTCGAACAGGTCGCGCAGGCCGTGGTTGAATTCTCCGCCCCAGAACAGGTGCACCGCGCTGTGCAGGAACATGTCGTGCGGGCACAGGGTCCACAGTCCCGGTTCGCCCGGCAGCGCCACCGCGGCGGCGCGCAGCTTGTCCGGATCCGGGCGCGCGGGCGCGGTCTCGGGCAGGATCGCGTGGTGCACGTCGATGGCGTTGCCGCGGTGGACATGCACCAAGGGCGGCAGCTCGTGCATCCACTGGCGGTAATAGCGCTGGTCGTACTCGTCGTGGTGGGTGCTGGCCCAGCCGTGCAGCATCAGGGCCGATTCGACCTCGACCAGGCGGCCCTTCGGCACCAGGATATCGATATCCGAAAACAGGCGGCCGCGTGCGGCAGGCAGCGCCGCCATGGAATACGCAGCCCCCTTGAGCAGGATCAGCGGCAGGCCAAGCGAATCCAGCACCTCGCGAATGCGCGCCACTTCGAAGCGCACCGCGCGCGCGTGGCGTTCGGCCGCGACGCCCCACCAGGCCAGGTGTTCGCGCGGCGCCGCCGGCGCCAGCCCGAGCTTGCCGGCCTCGTCCAGCAAGGAGCGCACGGTCGCGCCCATGTCGCTATGCGCCGCCTGGCGCATCAGCAGATCCCAGCCAGCCAGGTCGAGCGTGCTCGCAATGCCGGGATCGCGCAAGAAAACGGGCAGCAGTGCGGGAAGGTGCGCCGCGGGCGTCATACCGCTTCCCCGACCAGGCCGTCGAATACCGTCATGGCCTCGTCCAGGCTGCTGTACGCGAACTCGATGCCCTCGCTGGCGTCGATCACCGCCGCCAGGGCGGCAAAGCCGCGCTCGCCCAGCACCGTATAGTTAAATGCGTTGTCGGCCACGCGCATGAAGGTTTGCGCCTTGGACAGCGGCGCCAGGGTCGTGGCCGCTCCGGCTTGATAGCGGGGAAACACGACGGCCACGGGGTGCGCGGGCTCGGCCGCGCGCACCACGCTGGCTGCCGGCGCGCGCATGTGGCCGATGGTTCCCTTTTCCGTGCCCGCGACCGGCGGTCCGAACACGGCATCGGGCGCAAAAGCGCGGATGACATCGATCGATGCATTCTTCAGGCTGACCGGGCGCGGCAGTGGGACGACGCTGCCGTCGTCCTGGCGGATAAGTGTCAATTCGTCCGACAACAGGCGCCAGCCACGGCATACCAGGGCGGCGCACAGGGTGCTCTTCCCTGAACCGGGCGGGGCTGGCAGGATCACAGCGCGGCCATGCTTCTCGACCACGGCGGCATGCACGATCAGGTAGCGGTGGGCGCGGTTCGCTACGCACCAGTTGAGCACCCATTCGAACATCGGGTAAGCATGGGCGAGCGGCAGGGGTTTGAACGGGGTCAGGCCATCCTGGTCGAAGCGCGCTTGCGGCCTGAACCAGCGCCGCAGGCCGCCGGGCTGGCGCAGGTTGACGTGGAAGTCGGCGAAACCACCAGCCTCCTGGACCGGATAATCGCCATACAGCAGCGAAATGCCCTTGGCCAAGTGGGGGATATTGCTGTAGACACGGGTGGTAAACGGTCCCGTCACCAGGTCCAGGCCGGCGCCATGCAGCCGTGCCTGCAACTGCACGGGACCGAGAGCAGAGACGGTCAGCATGGTTCGATCAGGTACAGGTGCGCCAGGGAACGCAGCAGGGCGTCGACTTCCTCTCGCACATGGTCGGCGTCAGGGTCGGGGGAAGCGGGGTCGGTCAGCAGCGCCGCGAGGTCGGCAGCGCCGCGTGGGGCGGCGCGCAGAAGGTCCAGCACCTCGACCGCGACCAGCGACAGCATGTGGGTGGCGCCGGACAGGTCGTTGAATACCACCGCTTCGTCGTCCCATTCGCGCCAGGCCAGCTTCTGGCCCGGCACGACACGCCAGTTCTCAGTCACCGTGGATGGAAGCGAGGTAGTTCTTTACCTGCTCGGGTGACCAGTACACGTCGGGAGCCGGGCTGTAGTGCAGGTCGTACTGCAGCTCGTTCCACATGTTTTCCAACCACTGCTCGTTGATGAAATTAATCTTCTTGGACTTGATGTTCAAATAGGTCGCAATCATGTGGCGGCCCAGGTTGAACGTGTCAAACTTTTTCTCAGTCAAGATGTACAGCATCGTGTACTTGCCGTAGGTCTCCGCATTGGCGTTACTGCAAGGGAAGGCCTCGCTAAATTTCATATCACGACGTACCGGCCATTCACTGGCATGCTTCGGACGGCTCCAATAGCCCGGCGAACGGGGATTGTTGCACACGACATTCGAAGCATACGTACTGTGCTTGGCGCCGGACAGGGAAGCCGATGGCGAGGCGCAGGTCAGTCCCGGGGTCATGCCGGCCCTGCCTTCGAGGGTCCACAGCACGCCCGCCGCGCCCAGGCCCGCCTTTGCCAGGCGCCGCCGCTTGGCGCCATGCGTACTCAGGCCAGGTGTTGTGTTCTCTTGATCAGGTCGTTGTTCGGTAGCCACGTCGGGTTCCTCGAGGATTGATGGCCGGTCGGCGCACGCCCGTAGCATATTGCAAGAATCGTGCCTCCGTTAGCAAGGCTTTCCAAAATACAATGTAGTTTGGAAAAAACTCCTTGATAAACAGAGACCTAGCCGCGGCCGGGCGGTTTGCCGCTTAAGCTATTGTAATTTGGGAACGCGTCCGTTTGTAAAAATTCTCGACAGCGTTCAGAAGAAACTCTCGGGAACGATCAGAACGTCGCCTGGACGCATCATCACGTTGGCCGAGATGTCGCCATCCTTGAGCAGGGCGTCGAGGCGCACCGGCAGTTTTTCCTGCTTGCCGTCGACGGTGCGCACGATCGTCGCCTTGTTGCCGGCAGCGAATTCGGTGACGCCGCCGACCGCGATCAGGACATCCATCAGCGACATGTCGCGGCGGTACGGCAGGGCTTGCGGACGGGCCGCCTGGCCGATCACGCGGATCTGCTCGTTGAAATTGCCGACGAAGTTGGTGACGATGACGGTCACCACCGGCTGCTGGATGAACTTGGCCAGGGCCTGCTCGATGTCGCGCGCCAGCTGGGTCGAGGTCTTGCCGGCGGCCGGTAGGTCTTCGACCAGGGGAGTGGTGATCTTGCCGTCCGGACGCACCGGGACCGACATCGACACTTCGGGATTGCGCCACACGATGATGTTGACGCTGTCGCCCGGCCCGATCAGGTAGTCCGGATTAACCGGGGCCAGGGCCGCCTGGCTCGGCGCCGCGGGAGTGGCGCAACCGCCCAGCAGCAGCAGACAGCCGGCGGCGCCCGCCGCCGCAGCATATTTCATCAGATGCATCATCTTGCTCACGTCGATCCCCTTCGCACGGTGGCGCGGCGCGTGGCCTGCGCGCATCTTCTTGCGATCTAAAAAAAGTTATTCACCCATTAACAGGCGTGGCTATTGTATAACAGGCTCCCGCGGAATTGCGTGCACAGTTGAAATAGTTTCATTTCTACTGCTTACGCTGCAACAGTGCCTGCACATGGCGCACCGGAATCGCATAGGTGATGCCGCTTGGGTTGCTGATCGCGGTCTCCTTCAGCCCCTTGACGAACACCGCGTTGATCACGCCGAGCACGGCGCCGCTGGCCGGATCGTAGAGCGGGCTGCCGCTGTTGCCCGGATAAGCAGTGGCGTCGAGCTGGAACACCTGGTAGGACGAGCGCTGCAGCTGGGTAATGGCGCGCGCATCCAGCTTGCGCGAATTCAGCGACGGCCGCACCACCGGCGTGATGGCCGCCAGCAGGGCGCGGTGGGTGGCCGCATACAAGCCCAGGTTCATGCCCAAGGGGAATCCGGTGAAGGCCAGCTCCTGCCCTTCGACCACCCGTTCGCCGTCGCCCAGGGCCAGGGCCGGCAGCGGCACGCCGGACAGGCGCAGGTGGGCCAGGTCGTGCTCGCGGTCCAGCGCCATCAGGGTAGCCGGACGGAAGGCGACCTGCTCGCCCTTGCCCACCACCACGCCCAGTTCTTCCAGCCGGGCCCCGTTCATGGTGTCGGGCACCACGTGGGCGTTGGTGATCACGCTCAGGCCGTCGCCCACGACGAAGCCGGTACCGACGAACACGATCGCCGGACTGCGGGTCTTCTGGTAGGTGCCGATGCCGAGGACCGACTGCTTCACGGCCGCCGCCGTTTCGGTCAGTGGCGCGGCATGCGCGGAATATACCGGCGCGGCGCCCAGGGTAGCTGCCAGCGCCAGGGCGGCGCCAGCCGAGGTGGATAAAAATCTTGTCATACGCATATCACAATGCTCCGGTACATCTGTCGTTCGGGCTGCCAATTGTGCAGGCCCTTTCCTATTTTAAACATTACAATAAGCATGTTTTACTGAAAGCAACAAAATTATTGACTTGCTACGACATCATCGTATCCCGGCATCAAAATGTTTAGAAAAATACAATCACCCCTGCAAGCAAATGTTTGCGATAATGCAACAGAAAAGGGGGTGTAAACCGCAAGAAGCACGTCGATTTTGTTGCAGTGCAGAAGTTCTGTTGCAAACAGTTTGCACTCTTGGTACCGAAAAGCGCAATTTCCAAATACGTAATTGCAATTGCTCAGGGTACAAGCGATCATGCGAGATGTTTATTTGTTGAGCCCTGTCGAGGGCTCCTACCTGGCGAGACTGACAAGATGGCCGAGATTACAGCCCTGATCCTTACTTTCCTGAAAGCCATCGGTAAATACCGCTGGCATGCCGTCGTCATCACCTGGGTCGTGGCCCTGGCCGGATGGGCGGTGGTGTTCAAGCTGCCGAACCAGTACGAGGCTTCGGCCCGTGTCTACGTCGACACCCAGAGCATCCTCAAGCCCCTGCTGTCGAACATGACCACGGTGCCCAACCTGGACCAGCAGGTCCTGTTCATGCGCCGCACCCTGATCAGCCGTCCGAACGTCGAGCGCGTGCTGCGCATGGTCGACCTCGACGTCAAGGCGCGCGACAC
Source organism: Massilia sp. DD77 (assembly GCF_036961685.1). Lineage (NCBI taxonomy): Bacteria > Pseudomonadati > Pseudomonadota > Betaproteobacteria > Burkholderiales > Oxalobacteraceae > Massilia > Massilia sp. DD77. Next base: position 166,999 of record NZ_JBAMDH010000001.1, on the reverse strand, counting down.
CAAGGAACAGGACAAGATGGTCGACGACATGATCTCGCGCATCAAGATGGCGGGTACCGAGCGCGACGACATCTACACCATCAGCTATACCGCCCCCAACGCCAAGCAGGGCCGCGACGTGGTCCAGGCCTTCCTGACCATCTTCGTCGAGGGCAGCTTCGGCGGCAAGAAACAGGATTCCGAGAAGGCGGTGCAGTTCATCGACGACCAGATCAAGAGCTACGAAGAGAAGCTGGCCAACGCCGAGAACACGCTCAAGGAGTTCAAGATCAAGCACGTCGGCATGCTGCCGCGCGAAGGCGCCGACTTCGGTTCGCGCATGATCACCGCCAATGAAGCGCTGAGCCAGGCGCGGCTGGAGCTGGCCGAAGCCGAGCAGGCCCGCAACGCGATCCGCCGCAAGATCTCGGGCGGCAGCAGCACGCCGGGCAAGGGTCCCGACGTGCCGTTCACCGATCCGGCCCTGGAAGAGCGCATCGCCACCGTCACCAAGACCCTGGATACCTTGCGCACCCAGTTCACCGAACAGCACCCGGACATCGTCGCCAACCGCCGCCTGCTCGAGCAGCTGCAGGCGCGCAAGGCGGACGAAGCCAAGAACCGCAAGCCGAGCGCCGATCCGGGCGCCAGCTACAGCCCGATGCTGCAGCAGCTCACCGTCTCGCTGTCCGAGGCGGAAGCGCGCGTGGCCTCGCTGCAGGCGCGCGTGGCCGAGTACGGCGCGCGCGTGGCCCAGCTGCGCGTCCAGAGCGCCCAGGCGCCGGAGATCGAGGCCCAGCTGGCCCAGCTCAACCGCGACTACGAAGTCAACCGCGAAAACTACCAGAAGCTGGTCGAGCGCCGCGAATCGGCCAAGCTGTCGGGCGACCTGTCCTCGGCCACCGACATGCTGACCTTCCGCGTGATCGAACCGCCGACCGCCCCGCCGGTGCCGTCCGGCCCCAACCGCCTGCAGCTGTTCTCGCTCGTGTTCGTGGCCGCCCTGGCCGCCGGCCTGGCCGGCGCCTTCCTGATGAGCCAGCTGCGCCCGACCTTCCTCAGCCAGTCGACGCTGCGCGAGGTCACCGGGATACCGATCCTGGGCTCGATCAGCATGAACTGGACCGCCGAGCAGACCGTGCGCCGCAAGCGCCGCCTGGTGGCCCTGGCCGTCTCGGTACTGGTGCTGTTCGGCACCTACGGGGCCGGCGTCGCCGCCATCCTCATCCGTCCCAACATGTAAGGCCGTAGCCAAGGAGCGAATGTGAGCATTATCGAAAAAGCGGCCAGCCGCATCGACAAGCAGCGCCAGGCCGCTGCTCCCGTCACCCCCGCCGCCGGCGCCCCGGCGGGTGTTTCCGCTGCACCGGTCCCGGAGACCGCCGTGGCCGTGGCCCCGGCCGCCATCGAAGCGGCCGCGTTCGCGCCGGCCGCCGCGCCCGTCGCCGCCGAAGCGCCGGCGCAGCCCCGTTCCACCCCGCGCAAGGTCGAACTGGACCTGGGCCGCATGCGCGACCTGGGCATGGTGACCGCCGCCGGCGGCCGCACCAACCTGCTGGAAGAATTCCGCATCATCAAGCGCCCGCTGCTCAAGCGCGCCTTCGCCGAACGCAGCCCGGGCGCCAACCCGGCCAACCTGATGATGGTGACCAGCTCGCTGCCGGGCGAAGGCAAGACCTATTGCGCGATCAACCTGGCGATGAGCATCGCCATGGAACTCGACCACACCGTGCTGCTGGTCGACGCCGACGTGGCGCGCCCTTCGGTGCTGCGCACCCTCGGCCTGCCGGCCCATCGCGGCCTGATGGATATCTTGCTGGACGACAAGCTCGACCTGTCCGACGTCATGCTGCGTACCAACGTCGACACCCTGTCGATCCTGCCGGCCGGTACCAGCACCTCGCGCGCCACCGAGCTGCTGGCCAGCTCGAGCATGAGTTCCATGGTGCTCGAGCTCGCCAACCGCTATCCGGACCGCGTCATCATCTTCGATTCGCCGCCGCTGCTGCTGACCAGCGAATCGCGCGTACTGGCCAGCCACATGGGCCAGATCGTGGTGGTGGTGGAAGCCCAGACCACGACCCAGCACGCGGTCAAGGAAGCGCTGCAGCAGCTGGACGGCATGAACAACGTAAACCTCATCTATAACAAGACCAGGGACATCCCCGGCATCGAAGAGACGTATGACTATCACTACGGCTAAGCAGCAGCCGCGCCCGTCGCGCCGGCTGTTACGCTTGACCCCGCTGGCCGCCATGGTCCTGGCGCTGCCGGCGCACGCCGACTGGCGCGTGGTCCCGACGCTCAGCACGACCGCCACCTATACCGACAACGTCGACCTGCGCGACGACACGCTCAAGCGCAGCGACCTGGTGACCCAGGTGGCCCCCGGCGTGACCGTGGTCGGCAAGGGCCGGCGCCTGAGCGTCTCGGCCAGCGCCGCCTGGCACCAGTATGCCTTCCTGCACGGCACCGGCCGGCGCACCGTCGACAACCAGCGCCAGTACAACGGCGCCCTGCGCGGCGAGCTGGCCGAGGACCTCCTGTTCATCGACGCCTCGGCCTCGCGCGGACAGCGCAGCGCCTCGGCCTTCGGCCCGCAGCTGAGCAATGACCTGTATGCGCTCGGCAACCGCGCCGAGATCGAGACCTGGAGCATCAGCCCCTACCTGGTCCAGCGTTTCGGCAACACCGCCAGCATGCAGCTGCGCTACACGCGCGACGGCGTCGATGCCAGCGGCCGCGACGCGCTCGACGGCATCACGCGGCGCGGTTTCAACAAGTCGCATGGCGAGAGCGTCAATGCCACCCTGGCCAGCGGCAGCGCCTTCGACGCGCTCGGCTGGGGCCTGAGCTATTATCGCCAGGACCTGGAGAGCGAGCGCATCGGCGACTCCTCGACCCAGTCGCTGTCGGCCAACCTGAGCTACCGCGTCACGCCGCGCCTGTCGCTGACCGCCAATGCCGGCTACGACCGCTACGACTTCGGTCTGGGCAGCGGCGACGCGGGCCGCAACTGGTCGGGCGGCTTCGTCTGGAAGCCAAGCACCCGCACCAGCCTGCAGGCCTCGCTCGGCCGCCACTACTACGGCCAGACCGGTTCGCTGCTGGCCAGCCACCGCAGCCGCCATACCGTGTGGAGCGTCAACTACAGCGACGCGGTCACGAACTCGCGCCAGCAATTCCTGCTGCCGTCGACGATCGACACCGCGGCCCTGCTCGACCGCCTGTTCGCGGCGTCCTTCCCCGATCCGGTCGAACGCCAGCGCATGGTGGCCGCCTACATCCAGGCTTCCGGCCTGCCGCCCAGCCTGGCCGACAGCGTGAACTTCCTGAGCAACCGCTACATGCGCCAGAAGCTGCTGCAGGCCTCGAGCGCCTACCGGCGCGGACGCAGCAGCGCGGTGCTGAGCCTGTATGCCAGCGAGCGTATCGCGCTCACGGATTCGCAGAGCGACAGCGAGCTGCTGGGCAGCCAGCTGTCCAGCCTGAACGACAACGTGCGCCAGCGCGGCGTGGACGCCAGCTACACCTACCAGCTGAACCGCCGTTCGAGCGTGATCGCCAGCTGGGACCTGCGGCGCAGTCATTCGATCACCACCGGCCTGGTGGACCACCAGCGCACCTTGCGCCTGGGCCTGACGCGCCGCTACGGCGACAAGGTGCTGGGCGCGCTCGAGCTGCGCCGCCGCAGCGGCGACCTCGGCCTGGGCGCGGGCGCGACCTACCAGGAAAACGCCGTCACGGCGAGCCTGTCGATGCAGCTTTAAGCGGAAGAACAGCGATGTACGAAACCTACTACGGATTGTCCGCCAAGCCCTTCCAGTTGCGGCCGGACCCCCATTTCTTCTTCGGCTCCAAGGGCCACAAGCGCGCCATGGCCTACCTCGAGTACGGCCTGTCGCAGGGCGAGGGCTTCATCGTCATCACGGGCGATGTCGGGGCCGGCAAGACCACCCTGGTGCGCAACCTGCTGAACAAGATCCCGACCGACCAGATCGTCGCCGCCCACATCGTCAACACCAGCCTCGATCCCGAGGATACGCTGCGCATGGTGGTGTCGAGCTTCGGCCTGCCCTACGAAGGGGCCAGCAAGGCCGAGCTGCTGAACCGCCTGGAGCAGTTCCTGCGCACGGTCGACCGCCAGGGCAAGCGCGCCCTGCTGGTGATCGACGAGGCCCAGAACCTGAACGCGCGCACGGTGGAAGAACTGCGCATGCTGTCGAACTTCCAGACCGACGACCGCTCGCTGCTGCAGACCTTCCTGCTCGGCCAGCCGGAATTCCGCGCCACCCTGCACAGCCCCGGCATGCAGCAGCTGCGCCAGCGCGTGATCGCCAGCTACCACCTGGGCCCGATGGATGCCCAGGAGACCCGCGCCTACGTCGAGCACCGCCTGGCCACGGTCGGCTGGAACGGCGACCCGTCCTTCGACGACGGCGCCTACGCGGCGGTGTTCGCCTACAGCGGCGGCATCCCGCGCAAGACCAATACCCTGATGGACCGCGTCCTCCTGATGGGCTACCTGGAGGAGCTGCATGCCTTCGGCGAAGCCGACGTCAAGGAAGTGGTGCGCGACATCTCGGAGGAATACCAGCTGCCGGACACGGAACTCCCGGGCGCGTCCGGCGCCGTCGGCGACGCCCTGGACGGCGAGCTGCGCCTGAGCGAGCGCCGCACCGGCGCCAGCGTGGAAGTGCTGGACGAACGCATGATGCGCCTCGAGAAATCGATCGTCTCCGTACTGTCGATCCTGAAGAAAATCGTCGCCGCGCCTCCGGGCCAGGCGGCCCAACACATGGACAACCAGGAATGAAGATGCAAGCCCCCAGCGCCCGGCCGCGTCCCGCTCCCGGCCAGCGCATCCGCAACGCCATGACCTGCGACGTCGAGGACTACTTCCAGGTCTCGGCCTTTGCACCCTACATCGCGCGCGACAGCTGGGACACGCGCGAATGCCGGGTCGAGGCGAATGTCGAGCGCATCCTGGCGCTGTACGAGCGCCACGGCGTGCGCGCCACCTTCTTCACCCTGGGCTGGATCGCCGAGCGCTATCCGAACGTGGTGCGCCGCATCGTGGCAAGCGGCCACGAGCTGGCCAGCCACGGGTACGGCCACCTGCGCGCCTCCGACCAGAGCCGCGCCGAGTTCGACAACGACATCCGTTCCAGCAAGGCCCTGCTCGAAGACCTCGGCGGCCAGGAGGTGCTCGGCTACCGCGCGCCCAGCTTCTCGATCGGCGCCCAGAACCTGTGGGCCCTGGACGCGCTGCGCGAGGCGGGCTACCGCTACAGCTCGAGCATCTACCCGATCGCCCACGACCACTACGGCATGCCGGACGCCCCGCGCTTCGCCTTCTACCCGAACGGCCCGGACGGCCTGCTGGAAGTGCCGGTCACGACCATCCGCATGGGCGGGCGCAACCTGCCGGCCGGCGGCGGCGGCTACTTCCGCCTGCTGCCCTACGCGCTGTCGCGCTGGATGATGGAAAAGGTCAACCGCGAGGATGGCGAGCCGGCCCTGTTCTACTTCCACCCCTGGGAGATCGATCCGGGCCAGCCGCGCCCTGCTGGCCTGGACGCCAAGTCGCGCTTCCGCCATTACGTCAACATCGGCCGCATGGAAAAGCGCCTCGAGCAGCTGGCGCGCGACTTCGCATGGGACCGCATGGACCGCATCTTCCTGGACAAGCAATAAGAAAGAAACACGCACGGCATGAACTCGATCATCGAAGCCGCACAGGCCCAACGCGCCGCCCCGGTCATGGCGACCGGGCCGCTGACCCTGCACCTGATGCAGCCGCAGGACGCCTCCCGCTGGGACGCCTTCGTGCGCGCCTGCCCGGAAGCGACCTTCTTCCACCTGTCGGGCTGGCAGAAGGTCATCCAGCAATCCTTCGGCATCAAGACCTGGTTCTATTATGTCGAGCAGGGCGGCCAGATCCAGGGCGTGCTGCCGCTGGCCGAGATCAAGAGCCGCCTGTTCGGCCACGCGCTGGGCGCCATGCCCTTCTGCGTCTACGGCGGCGTGGCCGCGCTCGGCGACGAGGCGCGCCGCATGCTGGACGACGCCGCGCACGCGCTGGCGACAAAGCTCGGCGTGGGCCACCTGGAATACCGCGGCATGCGGCGCGCCCACCCGGACGATCCCAGCTGGCACACCAAGGAACTCTACGTCACCTTCCGCAAGGAGATCTCGGGCGACGACGAGACCAACCTGAACGCCATCCCGCGCAAGCAGCGCGCCATGGTGCGCAAGGGGATCAAGCTGGGCCTGAAGGCCGTGGTCGAAGACAACGTCGAGCGCATGTTCGCCGCCTACGCACACAGCGTGCTGCGCCTGGGCACCCCGGTGTTCCCGAAAAAATACTTCGCCCTGCTGCAGCAGACCTTCGGCGACGAGTGCGAAGTGCGCACCATCCTGACCGAGGACGGCCGCCTGGTGGCCTCGGTGCTGTCCTTCTACTGGCGCGACGAGGTCGTGCCCTACTACGGCGGCGGCACCGACCTGGCGCGCGAAGTGGCGGGCAACGACTACATGTACTGGAGCCTGATGCAGGCCGCCGCCGCGCGCGGCTGCCGCATCTTCGACTTCGGCCGAAGCAAGCTGGGCACCGGCGCCTACGACTTCAAGAAGAACTGGGGCTTCAGCGCCGAGCCGCTGCCTTACGAATACAAGCTGTACACCTCGAGCAAGCTGCCGGACAACAATCCGCTGAACCCGAAATACCAGCTGTTCATCAAGATGTGGAAGAAGCTGCCGCTGCCGGTGGCGAACTTCCTTGGACCGTACATCGTGCGCAACCTGGGATAATGCCGTGGAAGACCTGCTGCTGCTGATCCACCGGATCCCGTATCCGCCCAACAAGGGCGACAAGATCCGCTCCTACCACCTGCTCAAGCACCTGGCGCGCGACTACCGGGTGCACCTGGCGACCTTCGTGGACGACGCCGACGACTGGCAGCATGTGCCGACCGTCGAGCGCCTGTGCGCGAGCAGCCACTTCGCCAGCCTGAATCCCACCCTGGCGCGCGTGCGCAGCCTGGGTGCGCTGGTCAAGGGCCGCTCGCTCTCGCTCGACTACTACCGCGACGCCGGCCTGGCGCGCTGGGTCGACGAGACTGTCGCCGCGCACAAGATCGAACGGGTGCTGGTGTTCTCCTCGGCGATGGCGCAGTACGCCGACAAGTTCCCGGGGGCGCGCCGCGTGGTCGACTTCTGCGACGTCGACTCGGACAAATGGCGCCAGTACGCCGACAAGAAGCCCTGGCCGATGAGCTGGCTGTACCGCCACGAGGCGCGCCAGCTGCTGGCCTACGAGCGCCGCGTGGCGCGCGACTACGACGCCTCGCTGTTCGTGTCCGGCCCCGAAGCCGACCTGTTCCGCCAGCTGGCGCCGGAAAGCGACGCCAAGATCGGCTACTTCAGCAACGGCGTCGACACCGACTACTTCACGCCGGACAGCAACTACGCCAGTCCCTACGCGGCCGGCGAGCAGGCCATCGTGTTCACCGGCGCCATGGACTACTGGCCCAACGTCGACGCGGTCCAGTGGTTCGCCTCGGAGGCGATGCCAATCCTGCGCGCGCGCCACCCCGACCTGCACTTCTACATCGTCGGCGCCCGTCCCGCGCCCGCGGTGCAGGAACTGGCGCGCCAGCCGGGCATCCGCGTCACCGGCACCGTGCCCGACGTGCGCCCCTACATCGCCCACGCGCGCGCCGCGGTGGCGCCGCTGCGCATCGCGCGCGGCATCCAGAACAAGGTGCTCGAAGCGATGGCGATGGCCACCCCGGTGGTGGTCTCGCCGCAGGCGCTGGAAGGCATCCACGCCGAACCGGGCCGCGAACTGATCGTGGCCGAGGACGGCGCCGGCTTCGCCGACGCCGTCGCGCAGCTGCTTGCACGCGACAGCAACGACATGGGCCTGGCGGCACGCGCCAGGGTAGAACGCCAATACAGCTGGCCCAGCAACCTGGCCTGCATCGGGGAGCGACTCGAATGTTCCTGAAACCACCGCCGGGCGTCGCGCACGCTCATGTTCCGATCGCGCCCACGCCGCTGACGCCGGTCCAGGTCGCCGTGCTGGCGCTGGCCATGCTGGCGCCCTTCCTGCTCTACTTCGCCACGGCGGAGTCGATGGTCTCGATCTGGAACAGTTCCGACACCTTCGCCCACGGCTATGTGATCCTGCCGATCAGCCTGGCCCTGATCTGGCGCCGGCGCGAGAACTTCAGCCTGATCCCGACCCGTCCCTATCCGCCGGCCCTGCTGCTGCTGGCCCTGCTGGGCGCCGGCTGGCTGGCCGCGCGCATGGGCGACGTGCAGGTGGTGATGCAATACAGCTTCGTGGCCATGTTCCCGGTGGCGGCGGTGGCCCTGTTCGGCCCGCGCCTGGCCGGCTCGCTCGCCTTCCCGCTGCTGTTCCTGCTGTTCGCGGTGCCCTTCGGCGAAATCTTCGTCGAGCCCCTGATCCAGTTCACCGCCGACTTCACCATCTGGGCAGTGCAGGCCACCGGCATCCCGGTGCTGCGCAACGGCACCCGCTTCGAGCTGCCCACCGGCAGCTGGTCGGTGGTAGAAGCCTGCAGCGGCATCCGCTACCTGATCTCCTCGATCACCCTGGGCTGCCTGTATGCCTACCTGACCTACCACTCGACCCTGCGCCGCGCGGTGTTCATCGGCCTGTCGATCCTGGTGCCGATCGTGGCCAACGGCCTGCGCGCCTTCATGATCGTGATGATCGGCCACTCGAGCGGCATGGAGCTGGCCACCGGCGTCGACCACATCATCTACGGCTGGCTGTTCTTCGGCCTGATCATGTTCATCATGTTCTGGGTCGGCAGCTACTGGCGCGAGGACGAGCTGGCGGCCGCGCAGCGCGCCGCCGCCCATACGGTGGTGCCTTCGCTGCCGGGGCGCATCGTGCCGGTCGCCGCGGGCGTGGTGCTGGTGGCCGCGCTGTGGCCGGCCTTCGCCGCCTTCAACGACCGCGCCAACCACAACCCGGTGCCGGTGCGCCTGGCCGAGCCGGGCCTGGCCTGGCAGGTCGCCGCCGGCTTCCCCGACTGGCGCGTCGACTACATGGAGCCGGATGCACGCCTGGAGCGCACCTATACCCGCACCGGCGTCGACCGCCCGGTGCGCCTTCAGGTGCTGTACTACCGCAACCAGACCAAGCAGAAAGGCCTGATCAGCTCCGTCAACCGCCTGACCGGCGAAAAAGATCCCTACCATCCGATCGCGAGCGCCGGCCGCAGCGAGCAGGTGGACGGCCGCAGCCTGGCGCTGCGCGAGACGGTGCTGAACAGCGATGGCGGCAAGCTGCTGGTGTGGCAGGTGCTGTGGATCGGCGGCCAGTACACCCCGAGCAACGTGGTGGGCAAGCTGCGCCAGGCCGAAAGCCGCCTGCGCTTCCAGGGCGACGACGGCGCCATGATCGCCCTCGCCGCCCCGTTCACGGAAAGCCAGGACAAGGCGCGCAGCGCCCTGCGCGCCTTCCTGGGCGATAACTTCAAGGCGCTCGACACCGCGCTGGCGGCAACCCAGGGACGCTGAGCATGACCGACGTCTCCGTTTCCGCCGCCAGGCCCGCACCGCCCCTGGTAGTGCACCTGATCTACCGCCTCGACATCGGCGGCCTGGAAACCCTGCTGGTGGACATCATCAACCGCATGCCGGCGCACAGCTACCGGCATGCCATCGTGTGCCTGACCGATTACACCGATTTCGCCCAGCGCATCACGCGCCCCGGCGTCGAGCTGATCGCGCTGCACAAGCAGCCGGGCCTGGGCCTGGGAATCCACCTCGTGCTGTGGCGCCTGCTGCGCCGCCTGCGCCCGGCCATCCTGCACACCTATAACTTCGGCACCATGGAATACGCCGCCACCGGCTTCGCCGCCGGCGTCCCGGTGCGGGTGCACGCCGAGCACGGCCGCGACGCGCGCGATCCCGAGGGCCTGAACCCCAAGCACAACCTGCTGCGCCGCTGCGCCGCGCCCTTCATCGACCGCATCGTGCCGGTCTCGCAGGACCTGCGGCGCTGGCTGGGCGAGGTGGTCGGCATCGCCGAGCGCAAGCTGGTCCTGATCGACAACGGCGTCGATACCGAACGCTTCCATCCGGCCCTGGCCGGCGAAGCCGGCATCGAGACCTGGCACGAGGACCCGGACGCCTTCGTGATCGGCACCGTCGGCCGCCTGCAGGACGTCAAGGACCAGGCAACCCTGATCCTGGCCTTCGCCGAACTGCGCCGCCTGCTGCCGCGGGAAGCCCTGCGCCTGGTGCTGGTCGGCGACGGCCCGCTGCGCGCCGCGCTCGAGGCCCAGGCGCGCGACGCCGGCCTGGGCGACAGCGTGTGCTTCGCCGGCGCGCGTGCCGACGTGGCCCCGGCCATGCGCGGCTTCTCGCTGTTCGCGCTGTCCTCGATCGCCGAGGGTACCCCGGTCACCCTGCTGGAAGCGATGGCCAGCGGCCTGCCGGTGGTCGCCACCGCGGTTGGCGGCATCCCCGATCTGGTCGCCGACGGCACCGCGGGCACCCTGGTGCCGGCGCGCGACCCGCAAGCGATGGCGCGCGCCTTCGCCGCCTACGTGGGCGAGCGCGCGCTGGCGCGCCGCCACGGCGCCGCCGGCCGCGCCCATGTCGAGCGCCGCTACAGCATGCAGGCCATGCTGGCCACCTATGTCGGCCTGTACGACAGCCTGTGCAACACCAAGATGAAACCCGAAAAAGCGATCACACCATGTGCGGAATAGTTGGAATTTTTGACATGCAGGGCGGCGCGCGCGCGATCGACCGCGAGCTCCTGCACCGGATGAACGAGAGCCAGTTCCACCGCGGTCCGGTGGAAGGCGACCTGCACCTGGAACCTGGCCTGGGCTTCGGCCACCGCCGCCTGTCCATCATCGCCCTGGAAGCGGGGCTGCAGCCGCTGTTCAACGAGGACGAGAGCATCGCCCTGGTGTTCAACGGCGAGATCTACAACTTCCGCGAACTGCGCACCGAGCTGCAGGGCCTGGGCCACGAATTCCGCACCCCGTCCGACAGCGAGACGATCGTGCACGCCTACGAGCAGTGGGGCGAGGACTGCGTGAACCACCTGCGCGGCATGTTCGCGTTCGCGATCTGGGACCGTCCGCGCCAAACCCTGTTCATGGCGCGCGACCGCCTCGGCATCAAGCCGATGCACTACGCCGCCCTGCCGGACGGCACCTTCGCCTTCGGCTCCGAGCTCAAGTCGCTGCTGACCCTCCCGAGCTTCCGGCGCGAGATCGACCCGCTGGCGGTCGAGGATTATTTCGCCTACGGCTACGTGCCGGAGCCGCGCACCATCTTCACCGGCGCGCGCAAGCTGCTGCCGGGCCACACCCTGACCGTACGCGCCGGCCAGCCCCTGCCGGCCTCGAAGCAGTACTGGGACGTGCCTTTCGTGCCGCACGTGGGCATGACCGACCGCGACATCGAGGGCGAGCTGGTCGTGCGCCTGCGCGAAGCGGTCGAGAGCCACCTGATCGCCGACGTGCCGCTGGGCGCCTTCCTGTCGGGCGGCGTCGATTCGAGCGCGGTGGTGGCCATGATGGCCGGGATCAACCAGGAGCCCGTGAACACCTGCTCGATCGCCTTCGACGACCCGGCCTTCGACGAGTCCGAATACGCGCGCCAGGTGGCCGAGCAATACAAGACCAACCACCAGTGCGAGACCGTCGGCACCGACGACTACGGCCTGCTCGACACCCTGGCCGCCCTGTACGACGAACCATATGCCGACAGCTCGGCGATCCCGACCTACCGCGTCTGCCAGCTGGCCCGCAAGCGCGTCACCGTGGCCCTGTCGGGCGACGGCGGCGACGAGAACTTCGCCGGCTACCGCCGCCACCGCATGGCGATGGGCGAGGAGCGCGTGCGTTCGCTGCTGCCGCTGACGGTGCGCAAACCCGTGTTCGGCCTGCTCGGCAAGGCTTATCCGAAGGCCGACTGGGCGCCGCGCATGTTCCGCGCCAAGACCACCTTCGAGGCGCTTGCGCGCGACCTCACCGAAGGCTACTTCCACGGCGTCTCGGTCAACAACGACCGCGTGCGCAAGCAGCTGTTCTCGCAATCCTTCCAGCAGCGCCTGCAGGGCTACCGCGCGGTCGAGGTGATGCGCGGCTATGCGGAGCAGGCGCCGACCGACGATCCGCTCTCCTTGATCCAGTACCTGGACATGAAGACCTACCTGCCGGGCGACATCCTGACCAAGGTCGACCGCGCCAGCATGGCGCACGCGCTCGAAGTGCGGGTGCCGCTGCTGGACCACCAGTTCGTGGAATGGGTGTCGGGCCTGCCCTCGACCTCCAAGCTGCGCAACGGCGAAGGCAAGCACATTTTCAAGAAGGCACTCGAGCCCTACCTGTCGCAGGACATCCTGTACCGCAAGAAGCAGGGCTTCTCGATCCCGCTGGCGGCCTGGCTGCGCGGTCCGCTGCGCGAGGCGATGCGGCGCGCGGTGCTGAACCCGGCCCTGCTCGACACCGGCATCTTCAACCCCGCCTACCTGAAGCAGATCGTCGACGAGCACCAGGCCGGCACCAAGGACCACGCCGTCACCCTGTGGTCGGTGCTGATGTTCGACGCCTTCCTGCGCAAGAACGGCGCCAGCGCCGCGTAACGAATAATAGAGAGAAACAACGGAGTCATCAGAATCATGCGCGTCCTTCACATCCTCGATCACTCGATTCCGCTGCACAGCGGCTATACCTTCCGTACCCGCTCGATCCTGCGCGAACAGCGCGCGCTCGGCTGGGAGACCTTCCACGTCACCGGCTCGAAGCAGCATTCCGGCGACATGCTGGAAGAAACCGTCGACGGCCTGCACTTCTACCGCACGCCGGAATCGAAGAGCGCCCTCTCCAAGCTGCCGGTGCTGAACCAGAAGGAAGTCATCGACGGCCTGACCCGCCGCCTGGCCGAGATCATCCCGCAGATCAAGCCCGACGTGCTGCACGCCCACTCGCCCAGCCTGAACGCGGTCGCCGCCCTGCGCGCCGGCAAGAGGTTCGGCATCCCGGTGGTCTACGAAGTGCGCGCCTTCTGGGAAGACGCGGCCGTCGACCACGGCACCAGCAGCGAGAACGGCCTGCGCTACCGCGCCACCCGCGCCCTGGAAACCTATGCGCTCAAGCGCGCCGACGCCGTCACCACCATCTGCGAAGGCCTGCGCAAGGACATCGTCGCGCGCGGCATCCCGGCCGACAAGGTCACGGTGATCCCGAACGCGGTCGACATCGACAAGTTCTCGGTGGGCGGCAGCGCCGACCAGGACCTGAAGGCCAAGCTGGGCCTGCAGGGCTCGCGCCTGATCGGCTTCATCGGCTCCTTCTATGCCTACGAAGGCCTGGACATCCTGCTGCGCGCGGTGCCGGACCTGAGCCGCCGCCTGCCCGACCTGCGCGTGCTGCTGGTCGGCGGCGGCCCCCAGGACGCCCAGCTGCGCCAGATGGCGAAAGACCTCGGCATCGCCGACAAGGTCGTATTTACCGGCCGCGTGCCGCACGACCAGGTGCAAAAGTACTACGATCTGCTCGACGTGCTGGTCTATCCGCGCCTGTCGATGCGCCTGACCGACCTGGTCACCCCGCTCAAGCCGCTCGAAGCCATGGCCCAGGGCCGCATCCTGGCCGCCTCCGATGTCGGGGGCCACCTCGAGCTGATCGCGGACGGCAAGACCGGCGTGCTGTTCAAGGCCGACGATCCGGCCTCGCTGGCGACCAAGGTGGGCGCCCTGCTGGAGCAGCAGGAACAGTGGCCGGCGCTGCGCGCGGCCGGCCGCCAGTACGTGGAAGTCGAACGCAACTGGTCGGTCAGCGTCTCGCGCTACAAGCAGATCTACGGCCGCCTGACCGCCGCGCAGGCGGCATGATGCGCGGCGCATAAAGGGACGACGATGGAATCCATCTTGTGGGTGATCAATCTGGTGTTCCTCGCCTTCCTGTGCTTCTGGGCCGTGCGCGAAGACAAGGAGCAGGACAAGAACGAACGCGGGAGAAAATGAAGCATGCGTGACCTGTTCCTGCTCGCCCTGCTGCCGGTGCTGCTGTACGCGATGGCCAAGCGGCCCTTCGTCGCGGTCGGCATGTGGCTGTGGACCTCGCTGTTCTACCCCAACGCCTGGGTCTACGGCATGGCGTCCGGCGTGCGCTACAACCTGCTGTTCGCGGGCCTGGCCATCCTGGGCTACCTGGCCTGGAAGCCCAAGCCGAAGGTCCATTTCGGCGTTCTGGGCGGGCTGGTGATCACCTTCTTCGTGTGGACCACGATCAGTTCGATCTTCACGGTCGGCCTGCCGGTGGTGGTCTGGGACATCTGGGGCCGCCTGGCCAAGATCGTGCTGCTGTTCGTGTTCGTGCTGCTGGTGCTCGAGAAGAAGCTCCATGTCGACTTCATGCTGTGGTGCGTGGTGCTGTCGGTCGGCTTCTACGCCAATGTCGAAGGGCTGAAGTTCATCGCCAGCGGCGGCCACCACAAGATCGCCGGCATGTGGGGCCACGTCCTCAGCGACCGCAACGAACTGGCGATCTCCTTCGTCATGACCCTGCCGATCTGCTACTACCTGCTGCACGAATACGGGTCACGCTGGCGGCTCGCCCGCCTCGGCCTGCTCGGCACCATCGCCCTGCTGGTGATCGCCGTGATCGGCACCCAGTCGCGCGGCGGCTTCATCGCGCTGACCGTGCTGGGCGGCTACATGTTCGTCAAGAGCGAGCGCAAGATCGTGATGGGCCTGATGATCGCCGTGCTGGTGATCGCCGTGACGCAACTGGCCTCGAACGAATGGGTGGCGCGCATCAATACCATCGAGGCGGCCGACGAGGACAAGTCCTTCATGGGCCGCGTCGTGGCCTGGAAAATGAGCTTCATGATGGCGGTCAACCACCCGATCTTCGGCGGCGGATTCAAGTCGATGGAATACGTGCCCAACTGGATCGCGCTGGCGAACAACTTCTCGTCCTATTCCTGGTTCTATACCGGCGAAGCACTGCCCAACCCGACCCACCCGCGCGCCGCCCACAGCCTCTATTTCCAGGTGCTGGGCGAACACGGTTTCGTCGGCCTGGGGCTGTACATCTCGATGCTGGTGGTCGGCTTCTTCAAGGCGTCCCGGATCGGCAAGCGCGCCCGCGCGCTGGGCGCGGCGCCCTGGCTGCCGCTGCTGGCGACCATGCTACAGTTGAGCATCTTCGCGTTCGCGCTGGGCGCGGCGGCGCTGAGCTTCGCCTACTTCGACCTGATCTTCGCCTTGTTCGGCCTGGTCCTGGTGGTCGAGCAACGCCTCCTGCCGCAAGCCGTCTCACGGATTGGAAGCCATGAACCTGCCGTGCCCGCATCCAGCCGTGCCGCGACATCCTTTGTCTGACGTCCTTCCTGTGAACCCCCGGACAGGCAAGCTCTCCATCCAATGACGACGATCCTCACTCACTCGCTACCGGTTCAATGCATGCTGCAGACGGCCGGCAACCTGCTGGCGCGCAGCCGCGCCGCCGGCAGGATATGCGTTATCAACTACCACCGGGTGCTCCAGACCCCGCATCCGCTGCTGCCTTCGGAGCCGGACGTCGCCACCTTCCGCTGGCAGATGGAACTGCTGGCACGCTGTTTCAACGTGCTGCCCCTGCGCCAGGCGCTGGCCCTGATGGATGCGGGCACCCTGCCGCCGCGTTCGGTCTGCATCACCTTCGACGACGGCTACAGCGCGGTGCACGAGCTGGCGCTGCCCGTCCTGCAGCGCTTCAAGCTGCCCGCCACCGTGTTCGTGACCAGCGGCCACCTGGGGCAGAACACGATGTGGAACGACCGCATCATCGAAGCGGTCCAGTCGCTGCGCTCGGAACGCCTGGACCTGCGCAGCCTGGGCCTGGCCAGTTATTCACTGCGCAACACCGACGAGCGCCTGGCCACCATCGGCGTCCTGACCGAGCATTCGAAGTACCTGCCGCCGTCCAAGCGCCACGCGCTGATCCGCCAGCTCGAGGAAATGGCCGGCGAAAACCTGGTGCCGGGCCAGATGCTGACGCCGGACATGGTGCGCGCCCTCGACCGCAACGGTATCGAGATCGGCGCGCATACGGTGACCCATCCCATCCTGACCAGCATGGACGACGAGAGCGCCCAGTCGGAAATCACCTCCAGCAAGGAGCAGCTGGAAGCGCTGCTCGACAAGCCGGTCCAGCTGTTCGCCTACCCGAACGGCAAGGTCGGGAAGGACTACGATGCGCGCCATGTCGAGATGGTGCGCCGCGCGGGATTCGCCGCCGCGTTCACCACGGCGGTCGGCGCCATCACGAAGGAACAGGACCGCTTCCAGCTGCCGCGCAGCCGGCCCTGGGACCGCACCCCCTTCATGTTCGGCCTGAGGTTGCTGAGCTGGATGGCGCAGGGTCCGCCGCGCTGACACCGCGCGCACCAACCAGCCTTGCCGCGTCAGCGCAGCGCTGCCCTTGAATTTGAAAGAAACAACGATGAAACGAGTATTAATGATCGCATTCCACTTCCCGCCGCAAGCGGCGAGCAGTGGAATCCAGCGGACCCTGAATTTTTCCAAGCACCTCGGCAAGCACGGTTGGGAACCGATCGTCATTTCCGCCCACCCCCGGGCCTACGATGCCCAGAATCCGTCCCAGCTCGCCAGCATTCCGCCGGAACTCCAGGTCCGCCGCGTGTTCGCACTCGACGCCAAGCACCAC
Organism: Massilia sp. DD77; assembly: GCF_036961685.1. NCBI lineage: Bacteria > Pseudomonadati > Pseudomonadota > Betaproteobacteria > Burkholderiales > Oxalobacteraceae > Massilia > Massilia sp. DD77. Next base: position 150,299 of record NZ_JBAMDH010000001.1, on the reverse strand, counting down.
CTCGGCGTCAAGGGCCGCTACTCGGAATTGCTGGCCCTGCCCGACCGCTGGGGCACCTGGTGGCTGGGCGCCGTGCCGGCCGCCTTGTCGCTGGTGCGCAAGCACCGCCCGCAGGTGATCTGGTCGACCTTCCCGATCGCCACCGCCCACCTGATCGGCCTCACCCTGCATCGCCTGACCGGCCTGCCCTGGATCGCCGATTTCCGCGACCCCATGCTGCAGCCCGCCTACCCGGCCTCCGGCCTGCAGCGCCGGATCTGGGGCTGGATCGAGCGCCAGACCATCCAGCGCTGCCACACCGCCGTGTTCACCACGCACAGCGCCATGCAGGTCTACCGTGCGCGCTTCCCCGAGGTGGCGGCCGACAAGTTCGCCGTCATCGAGAACGGCTACGACGAGGAAAGCTTCGGCCAGGCCAGGCCGGACACGGCGGCCCAGCCCTCCGGCCGGCTGACCCTGGTCCACAGCGGCGTGCTGTACCAGACCGGGCGCGATCCTTCGCGCTTCCTGCAGGCGATCGCCGAACTCAAGCAACAGGGCAAGGTCGATGCGGGCTCCCTGCGCGTCATCCTGCGCGCACCAGGCGACATGGAGCGGATGGAAGCGCTGGTGCGCGAGTCCGGCGTCGAGGACATCGTCGAGGTGGCGGCCTCGGTCCCCTACCGCGAAGCGCTCCAGGAAATGCTCAATGCCGACGGCCTGCTGATCTTCCAGGGCACACAGTTCAACAACCAGATTCCCGCGAAGGTGTATGAATACTTCCGCGCGCGCAAGCCGATCCTGGCCCTGGTCGATCCGGCCGGCGAAACCGCGCAAGTCCTGCGCGCCGCCGGCTTCGCCAGCCTGGCGGCCATGGACGACCGCGCCCAGATCGCCACGGTGCTGGATGAATTCGTCGGCCAGGTCCGCGCGGGCCAGGCACATGTCGCCAGCGAGGCGCTGATCGCGTCCTCCTCGCGCGTCGGCCGCACCCGCGAGCTGGCCAGCGTGTTCGAACGTACCAGCGCCAAGCCCAGCGCCGTGCTGGTCTCCGATGTCGAGATCAACAAGCCATGAACCAGGATCTGCGTTCGAAAACCGTCAAGGCCATCGGCCACCTCGGCCTCGGGGGCGCCCTCGGCAAGGTGATCTCGCTCGCCTCGACCCTGGTGATGGCGCGCCTGCTGAGCCCCGCCGACTATGGCCTGATGTCGATGGCGATGGTGCTGGTCGGCTTCATCGGCTTTTTCAATGAAGTCGGCATCGGCGCCGCCATCGTCCAGAAGACCGACCTGAGCGAAACCGAAGTCAATGGCTGCTTCAGCTTCTCCATCCTGGCCAGCCTGGTCCTGTTCGCGCTCACCGCGCTCCTGAGCGGCCCGGCCGCGGACTTCTTCAACAATCCGGCGCTGCAGCCGATGATCGCGGTGCTGGCATCGAATTTCGTGTTCGGCGCCATCGGCACGGTGCCGCTGGCCTTCCTGCGCAAGGAGATGCATTTCAAGGCGGTCGCGGGCATCAACATCTCCGGCCTGTTCCTGCAAAGCGCGCTCGCGCTGGTGCTGGCCTGGAACGGCTTCGGCGCCTGGTCGCTGGTGTGGGCCTTCGTCGCCTCGTCGCTGTTCCAGTCCATCGGCGCCTTCTACCTGTCGAGCTGGCGCCCCACCTCCCTGCGCGGCCTGCGCGCCGCGCTCGGCCTGGTGCGCTACGGCCTGCAGGTGACCATGACGCGCATCTTCTGGTACCTGTACAACAATGCCGACAAGGTGGTCATCGGCAAGGTGCTCGGCAACCGGCCGCTGGGCATCTACGACATGGCGCTGTCGCTGGCGACCCTGCCCACCAGCCAGATCACCTCGCTGGCCACGAATGTGTCCTCGCCGCTGTTCTCGCGCCTGCAGAACGACCGGCCCCAGCTCCAGGCCTTCATCCTGCACTTCACGCGCGGCATCGCCTACGTCACCTATCCCGCCGTGATCGGCATGCTGATGTGCGCGAACGAGCTGATCGGCGTCCTGCTGGGCAAGGAGTGGATGCCGATGCTGGTGCCCTTCGGCGCCCTGTGCCTGATGGGCCTGGTGCGCTCGGTCGATCCGCTGCTGTCGCAGGTCCTGATCTCGACCGGCCGCGCCAATCAGCTGAGCGGCTACACCCTCACCTGCGGCATCGTCATGACCGCCGCGATCATCGCCGGCGCCCTGCTCGACGGCCTGCATGGCGTCTCGGTGGCCTGGGTCGTGGTCTACCCGCTGCTGTCGGTGCGCCTGCTGTACCTGGTGTCGGCCGCCACCGGCCTGTCGATGCGCGCCTACTACGAGTGCCTGCTGCCGGTGGCGACCGCCACCGCCGCCATGGCCGCCGCCGTGTTTGCCGTGCGCATGGCCCTGCTCGCGCTGGGCATGCCGGCGCTGCCGCTCCTGGTCGCCGAGATCCTGACCGGCGCCATCGTCTATGTCGGCTGGATCATCCAGTTCGACCGCCGCGGCCTCGGTGAAATCCGCCAGGTCATGCTGGATCTCGGCATTTCCAAGCAGCGCCTCGAACGCTGGCCGTTCAACCGCGCAGTCCATCCGTAAGCGAAGTGAATGATGAATAACCAGAAAAGCAATTCCTTGCCGGCCGTCGTCGCCGGCGGCGGCCTGAATGCCCTCGGCGTGGTACGCAGCCTGGGCACCGCGGGCATCCCGGTCATCGTGGTCGATACCGATCCCAAGTCGCCCGCCATGCGCTCGCGCTATGGCCGCAAACTGCTCTGCGCTTCGCTCGAAGGCAAGAGCTTCGTCGATTTCGTGCTCGACATGGCGCGGCGCTATCCGGAACCGCTGGTGCTGTTCGCGACCGAAGAAAAGACCGTCGAGACGGTGTCCGAGTTCCGCGACCAGCTGGCGCCCGCCTTCCGCCTGCGCCAGCCCGGCCACGAGCGCCTGATGGCCCTGATGCACAAGCAGGGCTTCCAGGAACTGGCCGAGTCGGTCGGCGCACCGGTGCCGCGCACGGTCAGGCTGGAAAGCAAGGCCGACCTGGCGCGCATCGGCGACCTGAAATACCCGTGCGTGCTCAAGCCCTCGAAGAAGGACTACGGCTACGGGGCGCGCTTCAAGAAGGCCTACAAGGTGAGCTCGCCGGACGAGGCGGCCGCGCTGTACGAAGAGATTTTCCCGGTGCTGGCCGACATGGTGGTGCAGGAGTGGATCGAAGGCAGCGACGGCGACGTGTACTTCTGCCTCCAGTACCTGGGCAAGGACGGCGAGGTGGTCAGCTCCTTCAGCGGCCGCAAGATCCGCTCCTGGCCGCCCCGCATCGGCGGCACCGCCAGCTGCACGGCGGCCTGGGAAGTGGCGGACGAGCTGGCGGAAACCACCGCCGCCTTCTTCCGGCAGGTCGGCTTCGTCGGCATGGGCAGCATGGAATACAAGCGCGATGCGCGCGACGGCCGCTTCTACATGGTCGAGCCGACCGTGGCGCGCACCGACTTCCAGGAAGAAGTGGCGTCGCTCAATGGCGTGAACATCCCGGCCGCGGCCTACCGCTACGAGATGGGCATGCCGGCCCTGCCGGTGCAACCCGTCGCCACGCCGCAGATCTGGCGCGAGCCGATCACCGACCGCTGGTCCTTCCAGGAAAACGGCGGCCAGCTCGACGCCCGCTCGCAGGGCCATGCGGTGCGCGACGCCTACTGGCGCTGGAACGACCCGCAGCCCTGGATCGACATGGTGGCGCGCCGCCTCGGCGCCAAACTCGGACGCTCCGCATGAAACGCTTCCGCCTGCGCTACGCCGACTGGTCCTGGCGCGAGTACGCGGCCGCCGCAGTCTGCGTCGTGCGCGGACGGGTCGCGGCGGGACCGCATGCGCAGGTCCTGGCGCGGCGCCTGAACGACTACTATGCGCCGTCCACGGCCTATGCGCTCGACTTCGGACATACGGCCCTGCGCATCGCGCTGGACGTGTTCCAGGCGCGCCGGCCGGGCCGCAAGACCGTGATCGTCCCGGGCTATATCTGTCCCAGCGTGGTGGACACCGTGCGCGCCGCAGGACTGGTGCCGAAAGCCGCCGAGGTCGGGCGCGACCTGAACATCGACGCCGGCGCCGTGCGCGCCGCCATCGGGCCCGACACCCTGGCGGTGGTGGCGCCGCACATGTTCGGCTGCCCGGCCGCCGTGGACGAGCTCGAGCAATTGTGCCGCGAGGCCGGGGTCTTCCTGGTCGACGATGCCGCCCAGGTCGTCGGAGAGCGGCGCCACGGGCGCCTGCTCGGCAGCTTCGGCGACGCCGGGATCGTCAGCTTCGCGCAATCGAAGGCGGTGGTGACCGGCATCCGCGGCTCGGGCGGCGTCCTGCTGGTCAACAATCCGGAGCTGGACCCGGCAGTCAAGGCGATCTGCGCGGCCCTGCCGCCCGCCGCCGGACGCTTCGGCGCCCTGCTGGACTTCGTGTGGAACTACCAGTGGAAGGCGCTGACGGGGAACAGCGGCTATTACCTGTCGCGCCTGCGCGGGCTGTTCGGCCGCACGCGCCGCGCGGCGCCGTCCATGGCCGCCATCGGCAACCTCGATGCGGCGATCGCGCTGGAGCAGTTCGCGCGGCTCGACACCTTGCGGCGCGAGAAAGTGCGCGTGGCCGAGGCCTACCAGCAAGCCCTGGCCGGCGTGCCGGGCGTCAGCCTGCCCCAGTACGCGCCCGGCCGCTACCTGTCGCGCATCATGGTGGCGCTGCCGCCGCATGCCGACCTGGCGCGGCTGCGCGCCGAGCTGGGCCAGGCCGGGGTGGACACGCGCATGGGCTACCTGAACGCGGTCGTCCCCGGCGAGCCGGACAGCCCGCAGGTCGCCGCCGCCAGGAAGCTGATCGGTCTGCCTTTCTCTTCAGCACTACAGAACGATGCCATAAATAAAATTTGCAGTATATTAACGAAATGCTTGCCAGCACAGGCACTGCCCGTCTACCAGAACGCGAACAGCAATGAACCACATCAAACAGCTCATCAAAGATAAAATCGGCTCCACCGTCTCCAAGCCGCGCGATATCGACACCCACCTGAAAAGCGCAGCCGACTGGCTGCTGGTGGCGCAAAAGGCGACGCCGGACGACGGCGTGGCGCACAGCTACGACATCAAGACCAAGTCCTGGAACGCCTCGTATCCGGAAACCACCGGCTACGTGATCCCGACGCTCTACGATTACGCGCGCCTGTACGACGCGCCCCAGTACGCCGAAGCGGCGCGCCGCATGACCATCTGGGAAAGCGACATCCAGCTCGAGGATGGCGGCGTGCGCGCCGGCACCATGTCGGCCGAGGTCGTGGCGCCGACCATCTTCAATACCGGCCAGGTCCTGTTCGGCTGGGCCAAGGCCTATCTCGAGACCAAGGAAGAACGCTTCCACACCTCGCTGGTGCGCGCCTCGGACTGGCTGGTCGACGCCATGGACGAAGACGGCGCCTGGCGCCGCTTCGCCTCGCCCTTCACCACCTCGAAGCTGAACAGCTACAACACGCGCTCGGCCTTCGGCCTGGTGCGCGCCTACGAGGCGACCGGCATCGAGCGCTACCTGGCGGCGGCGGTGAAGAATGCCGACTGGGCGGTGAGCCGCGCGGAAGCCAACGGCTGGCTGCCGGACAACTGCCTGCTGCAGCTGCCGAACAACAGCGCGCTGACCCACACGATCGCCTATTCGATCCGCGGCCTGCTCGAGATCGGCGCCGCCTCGGGCCGCGCCGACCTGGTCGAGCACGCGCTGAAGATGTCGCGCCACGTGGCCAAGCACCAGCGCGAGGACGGCGCCCTGCCGGCCCGCTACATCCCGGACTGGACCACGGTGACCGACTGGACCTGCGTCACGGGCAATTCGCAGATGGCGATCAACTGGCTGCGCCTGGTGCAGATCACGGGCGACCGCGAGCTCAAGCACCACGCCGTGCGCGCCAACCGCTTCAACATGAGCATCCAGGACCTCGAGACCGGCGACCTCAACGTGCGCGGCGCGCTCAAGGGTTCGCATCCGATCAACGGCGGCTACATGACCTACCGCTATCCGAACTGGGCCACCAAGTTCTTCATGGACGGCCTGATGCTGGAACAGCATCTCGAAACCGCCAAGAACATTGGCTGACCTAAAGAAGGACTAGACCAGGACTTCGATGGCGTCCGGGTGGCTGAGGAAGCCGCCCGGGCTGGCCGACAGGCCATAGGCGCCGGACTGGAACACGACCACCAGGTCGCCCACCTCGGCGCGCGGCAAGTCCATGCGTTCGGCCAGCAGGTCGAGCGGCGTGCACAGCGGTCCCACCACCGACACCGCTTCGCGTTCTCCTTCTACCCGGTTGCCGATCGCGACCGGGTAGTTCTTGCGGATCACCTGGCCGAAGTTGCCGGACGCCGCCAGGTGGTGGTGCAGCCCGCCGTCCGTCACCAGGAACACCTGGCCGCGCGAGACCTTGCGGTCGATGACCCGCGCCACGTACACCCCCGCCTCGCCCACCAGGTAGCGTCCCAGCTCGATCGACACGCGGGCCTGCGGCAGGGCGTCCTTCACGCGCGGCAGCAGCGCCGCCAGGTTGGCCCCGATCGGCGCCAGGTCCAGGCGCGCTTCGCCCGGGAAATAGGGAATGCCGAAGCCGCCGCCGATGTTCAGCATGCGCACCGGGCTTGGGCTGGCCGCCGCCAGCGCGATCGCCAGCTCCACGGTGCGGGACTGGGTCTCGGCGATCGCCTCCGCCTTCAGGCTTTGCGAGCCGCTGAAGATATGGAAGCCCAGCACGTCCAGTTCCAGCTCACCCGCCAGCGCCAGCAGGCGCGGCGCATCCTCGGCGTCAATGCCGAACTGCTTGGCGCCGCCGCCCATGCGCATGCCCGACCCCTTCAGCTCGAAGTCCGGGTTGATGCGCAGGACCAGCAGCGGCGCGATCCCGAGTTCTCCCTTGATGCGCGCCAGGGCGCGGATCTCGCGTTCGGATTCGGCATGCACGCACACGCCGGCGGCCACCGCCTGCGCCAGCTCGGCATCGCCCTTGCCGGGACCGGCGAAGCTGATGTCGGCGGGACGCATGCCGGCGTCCAGCGCCACCTTCATTTCGCCGCTCGAGGCCACGTCCAGGCCGTCGACCAGGCCGGCCAGCTGCTGCACCAGGGCCGGCATCGGGTTGGCCTTGATCGAGTAATGCAGCTCGACTTCCACAGGAAGCGCGGCGCGCAGCTGGCGCACGCGCTCGGCCACCAGGGCGCGGTCGTAGGCATAGAAAGGCGTGCGGCCGACCCGCTGCGCCAGGCGCGGCAAGGGCATGCCGCCGACCTGCAGGCAGTTGTCGACGACGGGGAACAGGATCTGGTCGGCGTGGACGGGCTTGCTGCTCATGGGGTGGTGCTTTCAAACAGGGAGGAATAGGACTGGCGCAGCAGATTGCGGTCGAACTTGCCGTTCGGGTTGCGCGGGAAAGCTTCGCTGCGCAGCGCGATGTGGGCCGGGACCATGTAGGCCGGCAGGCGGCGCTGGCATTCCTTCAGCAGCAGGGCCGGTGTCGCCTCGGCGTCGCGCGCCACGGCCAGCAGGACGATGGCCTGGCCCAGGGTGGGATGGGGCACGCCGAAGGCCGCGGCTTCGCGCACCAGGCCGGAGGCATGCGCCGCTTCCTCGACCTCGCTGGGGCTGATGCGGTAGCCCGAGACCTTGATCATGTCGTCGCTGCGGCCGATGAAGTACAGGAAGCCTTCCTCGTCCATGCGCACCGTGTCGCCCGACCACACCGCCATCTCGGTCAGCGGCAGGGCCGGATCCTGGCCGGGCGCCGGGCGGAAGCGCTCGGCGGTCTTGGCCGGATCGTTCCAGTAGCCGAGCGACACCAGGGCGCCGCGGTGCACCAGCTCGCCCGGCTCGCCCGGCGCACAGGGCGTGCCGTCGGGACGCACCACCATCACCTGGGCGTTCGGGATCGCGCGGCCCATCGAGTCGGGACGGCGGTCGAGCTCCGCGGGCGGCAGGTAGGTGGAGCGGAAGGCCTCGGTCAGGCCGTACATCAGGAACAGCTGCGCGCCGGGAAGCGCGGCGCGCAGGGCGGCCACGGCCGGTACCGGCATGGCGCCGCCGGAATTGGTCAGGTAGCGCAGGCTGCAGTCGCGCGGCCAGTCGAGCGCGGCAAGCTGGATCCACAGGGGCGGCACCGCCGCCAGGCCGGTGATGCGCTCTTCAAGCACCGCCTTCAGGATGTCCTTCGGGAACAGGTGGTTGATCAGGACCGCGGTGGCGCCGGTCAGGAAGGCCGTGGTCAGCTGGCTCAGGCCGTAGTCGAAGCTGAGCGGCAGCACCGCCAGGATGCGGTCCTGTGGCGTGTTCTCCAGGTAGCCCGCGACGCTGCGCGCGCCCGCGACCATGTTCCGGTGCGACAGCACCACGCCCTTCGGCTTGCCGGTGCTGCCCGAGGTGTAGAGGATGGCCGCCATGTCGGCGTCGATGGCGCGGCGCGCGGCCAGTACGCCCTCAGCGGGGGCCTGGCGCGCCGCGTCCCACAGCGCCAGGGCCGGGCCGGCCGGCCGCTGTTCGGGAAGCTTGTCGCCGGTGACGAACACGGTGCGCAGGTCGGGGCAGGCTGTGATCGCATCGGCCAGCGGGGCCAGGCGTTCCGGGGAGGTCAGCAGCACGCGCACGTTGCAGTCGGCCAGGATGTAGGCCACCTGCTCTGCCTTGAGCAGCGGGTTGACCGGCACGAACACGGCGCCGATGGCGGCGGCGCCGAACATCGCGGCCACGTTCTCGATGCGCTTCTCGAGGTAGACCGCGACCCGTTCGCCCGGCTGCACGCCGGCCGCGAGCAGCGCGCCGCCGGCCTCCTCGACCTCCAGGGCCAGGGCGGCATAGTCGAGGCGGCGCGCGCCGTACGCCAGCGCGCTGGCGCCCGGAGTGCGGCGCGCGGAATCGAAAATGAAGTCGTGGATCAGCTCTAGCATGGGTTCTCTCGAGGGCGCCGGCTGGCCTGCCGCGCAGGGCGCAATCTTATCAGTTTGCGCGCGCACCTAGTCTGGAAGCCCTCCTCGGATTAAGGATTCGTGGCAAAAATTGCACGGCACGGGATATACTCGTTCCATGCCGTCCGCCCTCCTTCCCATGCGTCCCCGGGTTCCCATCGCACCGATCCTGTCGGCTTCCTCCTTCCGCCGCGCCGGCGCCAAGGCGGACGGTGCGCGCCTGCCCTCGGTGCTCGACGCCGGCAGCGCGCGCTTCGTCACCAGCGGGCGCGTGGCGATCGCGCTGGCGCTGCGCGAGATGGCGGTCGGCCCGGGCGACACGGTGCTGGTGCCGGCCTGGCATAGTCCGTCGATGATCCCGCCGGTGCTGTGGCGCGGCGCCACGCCCGTGTTCTACCGCCTGGGCCCGGATGGCGCGGCCGACCTGGACGATATCGCCGCCAAGGCGGCGGGGGCCAAGGTCCTGATGGTCACCCATTTTTTCGGCTTCCACCAGGACCTGCCCGCGCTGCGCGCCTTGTGCGACCGCCTCGGCCTGGGACTGCTGGAGGATTGCGCCCATGCCTTCATCGGCGAGCATGCGGGACGGCCCCTCGGCGCCTGGGGCGACTACGCGATCGCCAGCAGCATGAAGTTCTTTCCGATCTACGAAGGCGGGGTGCTGGTATCGCGCCGCCACGACCTGCGCACGGTGCGGCTGCACTCGGCCGGACCCGCCTTCGAGGCCAAGATCGCCCTCAATTCGCTCGAGCGCGGCTTCGACTACGGCCGCCTGCCGGCGCTGCGCGCCGCCCTGTGGCTGCCGATGGCCCTGAAGAACGCCGTCCGGCAGCTGCGCGCGCGCCCCGCCGGCGCCCCGGCGCCGGCCCTGGCGCCATCGTCCTCGGACAGCAGCTTCGATTTCGATCCGCGCTGGGTCGACAAGCGCTCTTCGCTGTTCGCGCGCGCCATGCTGCGCCTGGCCTCGTCCGGGCGCATCGCGGCGCTGCGCCGCGCCAACTGGCTGCGCCTGGACGCGGCGCTGCGCGGCCTGCCCGGCGTACGGCCGATGTTCGACAGCCTGCCGGACGGCGTTTGCCCCTGGGTCTATCCGCTGCTGGCCGACGATGCGCCGCAGCTGGCCGCACGCCTGAGCGCCGCCGGGGTGCCGGTGGTCGGCTTCGGCCGTCCGCTGTGGCAGGGCGTGGACGCGAGCGTGTGCCCGAACGCGGCGCGCCTGTCGGCCAGCGTGCTGTCCCTGCCCTGCCACCAGGAGCTGAGCGCACAGGAGCTGGACTGGATGATCGCCACCGTGAGCGGGGCGCTGCGCGCATGAAGTGGCACCTCGTCCCCGCGCGCTGTTTTCTCGAGCAGGCCGAACACGCCGCGCGCTGGCAGGCCCTGCATGCGCAAGGCGCGGCTTCCTGCCTGCTGGCGGCCGACTTCGTCGCGCCCCTGGTCGCGCAGTTCGCCGGCGGCGCGGAGCTGCTGGCCTGGTGCGACCGCGGCGGCGAAACGGTCGCGATGGCGATCGTCGCACCCGCCGGACGCGGTTCCTGGGCCACCTTCCAGCCGGCCCAGGCGCCGCTCGGCCTGTGGCTGCAGCGCCCGGGCGAACACCCCGAGCGGCTGCTGGGCGGCCTGCTGCGCGCACTGCCCGGCTTTCCCCTGGTGGTCGGCCTGACGCAGATGGACCCGATGCTGCTGCCGCGTCCCCTCGACGGCCCCGGCCTGCGCACCCTCGACTACATCGATACCGCGCGCGTGACCCTGGCCGGCAGTTTCGCCGACTACTGGAACGGGCGCGGCAAGAACCTGCGCGCCAACCTCAAGAAGCAGCGCGCGCGCCTCGAGCGCGACGGCGTGGCCACGCGCCTGGACGTCCTGCGCCGGCCGGCGGACATGGCGCAGGCGGTGCAGGATTACGGCCGCCTGGAGAGCTCGGGGTGGAAAGGCAAGGAAGGCACCGCCGTCCATGCCGACAACGCCCAGGGCCGCTACTACCGCGCCATGCTGGAAAACCTGGCCGCCCGCAACGCCGCCAGCGTCTACCGGTATCATGTGGGCGAACAGCTGGCCGCGATGGACTTGTGCGTCGAGGACGGCGACAGCATCGTGGTGCTCAAGACCAGCTATGACGAAAGCATCCCGTCCAGCCTGTCGCCTACCTTGCTGATGCGCGAGGAAGCCGTGCAGCGCCTGTTCGACGAGGGACGTTTCAAGCGTCTCGAATTCTACGGCCGCGTGATGGAATGGCACCTGCGCTGGACGGACGAGGTGCGCACTATGTACCATATTAACTATTACCGTTGGCCAGGATTGCGGCGACTGCATGCGATGCTGGAAGCGCGCGGCAAGCGCGCGGAAAGCGGCCCGGCGACGCAATGAAGGAAGCAAGCATGAATCCCGAGCAAACCCTCGACCAAGTACGAACCCTCCTGACCGATGTGCTCAACCTCGGTCCCGCCGGCGCGGCGCTGAACGCCGATTCCCCGCTGCTGGGCAGCCTGCCCGAGCTGGATTCGATGGCCGTGGTCACCCTCATCGGCGCGCTGGAAGAGCATTTCGGCATCGCCATCGACGACGACGACATCAGCGCCAGCACCTTCGCCACCCTGGGCAGCCTGGCCGCCTTCGTCGAGCAAAAAGCCGCGTAAATGACAACGCCCCGGGCCGAGCCGTTTTTCCTGAAGACGTCCGGCGGCCCCGGCGGGTCGCGTTTCTGCCTGTTCCATCCTCCCGAGGGGACGGCGCGCGCCGCCCTGCTCTACCTGCACCCCTTTGCCGAAGAAATGAACAAGTCGCGCCGCATAGCCGCCCTGGCGGCGCGCCGGCTGGCGGCCCAGGGCGTGGGCGTGCTCCAGCTCGACCTGCACGGCTGCGGCGACAGCGGCGGCGAATTCGGCGACGCCCGCTGGGACGGCTGGAAGGACGACGTGCGGGCCGGCCTGGACTGGCTGCGCGCGCGCCTGCACGTCGAACCGGGACTGTGGGGATTGCGCCTGGGCGCCCTGCTGGCGCTCGACTACGCGGCAGCGGCCGCCGCGCCGCCGGCGCGCCTGCTGCTGTGGCAGCCCACGCTCGGCGGCGCCGCCTGCCTGACCCAGTTCCTGCGCCTGCGCCTGGCCGGCGAGCTGCTGCGGGACGGTTCACCGGACGGCGCCGACAGCATCGGCAAGAGCGGCACTGAAGCCTTGCGCGCGCGCCTGCGCGCCGGCGAGCCCCTCGACATCGCCGGCTACGAACTGCATCCGGCGCTGGCGCTGGCGCTCGACGGCGTCGATGCCGCCAAGCTGCCCGCGCCGCGCTGTCCGGTCGACTGGTTCGAAGTGGTCGCGGAAAGCGGCCGCGCCGCGCCGCCGGCCGCCGCGCGCCTGGCCGCCGGCTGGACCAGCCAGGGTGCGGATTTGCGTCAGCAGGCCATCCCCGGCCCGCAATTCTGGACCGCCCAGGAAATCGAGGAAGCACCCCTGCTGCTCGACGCCACCGCCGCCCTGTTCCTGGAGAGCGCCCATGCACTATGAGGAACGCGCGATCGGCTTCGATTGCGGTGGCGACGCCCTGTTCGGCATCCTGAGCCTGCCCGCGGCGCCATCGGACTCGAAGCGCGGCGTGCTGATCGTGGTCGGCGGGCCGCAGGTGCGCACGGGCAGCCACCGCCAGTTCACCCTGCTCGCGCGGGCGCTGGCCGCCGCCGGCACCCCGGTGCTGCGCTTCGACTACCGCGGCATGGGCGACAGCGAAGGCGCGGTGCGCGGCTTCGACAGCGTGGACCAGGACGTGCGCGCCGCCATCGACTGCTTCCAGCAGGAAGTGCCCGGCCTGGAGGAGATCGTGCTGTGGGGCTTGTGCGACGGCGCCGCCGCCGGCGCCCTGTACGCGCCGCGCGACGCGCGGGTGCGCGGGCTGGTGCTGCTCAACCCCTGGGTGCGCACGGATGAAGGCGCGGCGCGCGCCACCCTCAAGCATTACTACCGTGGCCGCCTGCTCGACGCCGGGCTGTGGAAGAAGATCGCCAGCGGCCGTTTCGACCTGCTGGGCGCCGCCCGCTCTTTCGTCGGCGTGGCGCGCTCGGCCCTGCGCCCATCCCAGGACGCCGCGCAGTGCGGCGCGGCCCTGCCCGAGCGCATGCATGCCTCGCTGGCGCGCTTCCCCGGCAAGGTGCTGGTGCTGCTGAGCGGAGCCGACCTGACGGCTCAGGAATTCTCGGTGGTGGCCGAGGCGCCGCACTGGCGCACCCTGCTGGAGACGCCGCGCTTCGCGCGCCGCACCCTGCCCAAGGCCGACCACACCTGTTCGCGCCGCGAATGGCACGAGCAGATGACGGCCTGGACGGCCGAGTGGCTGGCGGCCTGGTAGGGTTGGGCGGGGCCCGCAGCCAAGCGCGTCGGCGGCAAAGCCGCCAACCCTATGGCGCCACGCAGGCCGCGAAGTCCTCGAAGGCGCCGTAGGCCGGCTGGGCCGCGCGCTTGGCGCCGCACAGGTCCGGTCCCGGCATGCCTGGACCGTCGCGGCGCGGCGCCTCGTCTTTCCAGCGCAAGTCGAGGGTGTCCGGATCCGCGAACAGGCCGCGCTGCGCATGCAGTCCGGCGTACAGCGCCGCGATGGCGCTGCTGCGGTTGTCCAGTATGGCCGCCCGCCCGCCATTGCGTTCGGTCACCGCGCCATCGATCAGGTTGCCGTCCAGTTCCGCCCCGCTTTCCGGGAAGCGCACCTGCACGCCCGCCGTGTCGAGCAGGGTGTTGTCGGCGATCTTCGTGGTGGCGCCGCTGTTGACGTAGATGCCGGCATCCGAGCAGGAGGCGATCAGGTTGGCGCGCATCACGCCGGCCTCGTGCTCGGTGATGCAGCGCTTGTCGCGGCAATAAGGCTTGCCGGTGCCGCCGCCGCCGAAGGACAGCCCGACGCGCTCGCCCGGCAGGCCGCGCAGCTTGTGCTCGCACAGCACCACGTTGCGTTCGAACAGGGTGCGCGCGGCTCCGCCCTTGGCGAAGGCGCCGTAGCTGATGCGGTCGCCCGTCGCCTTGACGAAGTCGGTGATCAGGTTGGCGCGGATGATCCAGTCGTTGGCCGCCACCAGGTCGAAAGGCGTGACCGGCCTGGCCGTGCGGCGCGCGCTGGTGTTGGTCAGGGTGTTGTGCTCGACCAGGCCGCCATCCGGGAAACCATGGGCGTCGCCATTGACCTTGATGTGGGCGTTGAAGTCGGTGATGGTGTTGTTCACGGCCGCGAAGCCCTTGGCCAGCCCGGTCACGTGGAAGGCATGCTCGCAGCTTCCGGCGGAAGCGCAGGCGCCGCGGATGTCCAGGTTCTCGAAGCGCCAGTACGGCCCGAGCACCTTGATGCCCTCGCTGCTGGCGACCTCGATGACCACGGTGCCGGGACGCTCGGCGCGCACCGTTACCGGCACGCCCTGCACGCCCGGCCGGCGCGCTTCCAGCGCCCGCGTGAGGCGGTAGACGCCCGGCGCGAACACGATCACGTCGCCCGCCAGGGCCCCGGCGAAAGCCTCGCGCGCCTCGTCCACCGAATGCACAGGCTTGCGCGCGCCCGCGCCGTCGCCGGCGGGTTCAGGCCTGGCGCCGATCGCCAGCGGCGGCAGCGGATACGGTCCGGCGTCGGCGCCGCGGTCGAGCCGGCGCAGGGTGGCGCCGGCTTCCAGCGCGACACCGGTAATGACATCGTTGTGGCCGGCCGCGCGCCGTTCCAGGTAGGGCGCGAGCGCGCGCGGCGTCACGCCCTGGCCCTGCAGCCAGAACACGGCGCCCGCCACAGTGGCGAAGCCGAGCAGCGCCGTGGCGGCGCCGGCGCGCAGCAGCAGGCGCCGCATCAGGATGCCTTGATGCCGTGCCGTCCCATCAGGTCGTACAGCGTGGGCCGGCTGATGCCGAGCAGCTCGGAAGCCTTGACGATGTTGCCGTCGACCCGGGCCAGCGCCTTGACGATGGCCTTGTACTCGGCTTCGTCCCGCACCTGGCGCAGGTTGATCGGTTCCTCCACCGCGCCTTCGCCCGGCAGGCCGAGGTCGTCGGCGACGATGGTGTTCCCGTCGGCCATGATGACGGCGCGCTTGATGCAGTTTTCCATCTCGCGCACATTGCCCGGCCAGGGGTGGGATTCGATCGCGGCGATCGCATCCGGCGCGAAGTGCAGCGAGGAGCGCGACTCCTGGGCGCAGAACTTGTTCTTGAAGTGGTGGGCCAGCAGCGCGGCGTCGCCTTCGCGCGCGCGCAGCGGCGGAATGGTGACCACGATCTCGGACAGGCGGTAGTACAAGTCCTCGCGGAAGCGTCCCGTGGCGCACAGTTCCTTGAGCTTCTGGTGGGTCGCGCAGACGATGCGCACGTCGACCGGGATCTCCTCGTGGCCGCCGATGCGCTCGATCACGCGCTCTTGCAGGAAGCGCAGCAGCTTGGCCTGCAGCGCCATCGGCAGGTCGCCCACTTCGTCCAGGAAGAAGGTGCCGCCGTGGGCCAGTTCGACCTTGCCCTTGGTCTGCTTGGCGGCGCCGGTAAAGGCGCCCTTCTCGTAGCCGAACAGTTCGCTCTCGAGCAGGTTCTCGGGGATCGCGGCGCAGTTGATCGCCATGAAGCGCTCCTTGGCGCGCGGCGATAGCTGGTGCACGGCGCGCGCCAGCACTTCCTTGCCGGTGCCCGATTCGCCCAGCAGCATCACCGAGGCCGAGGTCGGGGCGACCTTCTCGATGTTGCGGCAGACCTTGAGCATGCCGGGGTCGCGCGAGATCACGCCGCCCAGCGGCGAATCGGCCTGGTTCTGCTGCATGCGGCGGTTTTCCTGCTGCAGGTTGTGCAGGAAGAAGGCGCGCTGGATCACCAGGTTCAGCACCTCGGGGTCGACCGGCTTCTGGTGGAAGTCGTAGGCGCCCAGGCCGATCGCCTTGACCGCGTTGCTGTGGTCCTGGTTGCCGGTCAGGACGATCACGCGCGTGTCCGGCGCCAGCGCCAGGATCTGCTGCAGGGTCGCCAGGCCTTCGGTGGAGCCGTCCGGATCGGGCGGCAGGCCCAGGTCCATGGTCACCACCGCCGGTTCGTGGCGGCGGATCTGGGCCAGGGCGGCCTCGCGGTCGCCGGCGACCGCCACGTCATAGGCGTCCAGGCTCCACTTGAGCTGCTTCTGCAGCCCGGGGTCGTCTTCGATGATGAGCAGTTTCGGTTTGTTTTGTGTCACATTGTCCTCGGTGGTCTCGCCGGGCTGTTTTTCGTGATGCGTTCGGTATGCGTTGCTTGTGCGTTGCCTATGCGGCCGAGCGTGCGGCCTGGGCCTGCTGCGCTTCCTGGCGGTACAGCGGCAGCAGCACGCGGAAAGTGGTGCCGTGGCCCGGCCTGCTGCTCACCTCCAGGCTGCCGCCCAGTTCATTGATGTATTCGCGGCTCTCGAACACGCCGATGCCCATGCCGGCCGACTTGGTCGAGTCGAAAGGCTTGAACAGGCGCTCGCGGATGAATTCCTCGCTCATGCCTTCGCCGGTGTCGACGATCTCGACCAGGCCGCCGTCCGCGGTCTCGGTCACGCGCACCGTCACGCTGCCGGTGCGCGGCGTGGCCTCGATCGCGTTCTGGACCAGGTGGCCGACCACGCGCTCCAGGCGCTCGCGCTCGGCCAGCACGCGCAGGCCCCTGGCCTCGATGCGCAGCTGCGGATGGGGCTCGAAGGCGCCCTTCAGCGCCACCGCCTGGCGCACCACCTCGTCGATCGCCAGCAGCACCGGCTTTTCCTGGTTGGTGGTGCGGCTCAGCTTTTGCAGCAGCAGCTTCATCTTCTGCACCGACAGGTCGATGGTCTCCAGCATGTCGGCCTGGAATTCGGGATTGTCCTTGTGGCGCGCGGCGTTGGCGTTCATCAGCGACAGCTGGGCCACCAGGTTCTTCAGGTCGTGCACCACGAAGGTCGACATGCGGTTGAATGATTCGAACTGGCGCGCCACCGTGAGGGCGTCCGCCGCTTCCTGCTGGGCCAGCTGGCTGGCGGCCTGGCTGCCGGCGATCTCGAGCAGGTCGATGATTTCCCAGTTCAGCTTGATCGGGCTGCGCGAGGTCTGCAGCAGCACGAAGCCGAACAGGCGCGCATGCAGGATCAGCGGCACCACCAGCCAGGCGCGCGGATAGGAGGCCACCCACTCCGGCAGCACCAGGGCATCGTACTTGTCGGGGGTATGGGCGAATTCCTGGACGTCGATCACCCACTGGCTCGATTCGAGGAACTGGCAAAAGGCCGAATCGGCGGGCTCGCTGCTGCTCGCCGCCGGCGCCTGCCAGTGCGCGGCCGGCTCGAAGCGGCCCGAGTCGCGGCGCAGCCACAGGACGCCGCCCGGGCTTTCCACCAGGGCCGCGACCGCCTCGATCGCGCGCTCGCCCAGGCCGGGGCCCGGCTCGGACAGGGTGCGCGTGAAGCGCAGCCACTCTTCGCGGTAGTCGTAGTTGTAGCTGTAGAAGTGCTTGCTGATGAAGACTTTCAGGCGCGCGCGGAAGGAACCCGAGAACAGCACGCCGGCCAGCACGATCAGGGCGCCGAACAGGAAGGCCACCTGCATCACCGCGCCCCAGCTGCCGCCGAAGAAGCGCAGGTAGTAGCCGGCCGAGCCCATCGCCAGCAGGTAGATGGCCGAACCGAACAGCGCGGCCGAGTGGAACATGGCGCGGCGCGATACCGCCAGCGGCGATTCCCACAGCTTGCTGCGGCCCAGGGCCACCGCCAGCAGCGGCACCGCGATCGCGTTGACGATCCCGCGCGCGGCCCAGATGTCGGGATCGATCTCGCGGAACAGCATCGCGTGGCTGTACAGGTAGAAGTCGTAGGCGAAGATGGCGCCGATGCCCAGGCAAGCGAACTTCACCGCCCAGCGCTCCTGCAGCGAGCGGCTGCGGTAGACCTGCTCGACCAGCAGCATGCCGCCGATCGCCAGGCCCACGCGCAGGGTCACCGGGGCCAGGCCCAGGCCGGTGTACGCCAGGTCCCACCAGCCCAGCAGGGCCAGCGCCAGCAGCACGCCGAAGCCGAGCGCCGCGGCGGCGGCGGGCGGGCGCAGGCGCAGCGGCAGGCGGCTGTGCTGGCTGGTCACGCGGCCGGCCAGCAGGCCCAGGAACAGCATCCAGGCGGCGTTGCGCAGCAGGCCCAGCATGTCGGACGCCACCGACCACAGCGCGCCGCCGTGGGCGGCCCAGGCCAGCAGCGCCATCCACACGCTGGTCAGCAGGCAGGCCGCGGCCAGGGCCGCGCCGTGCGGGCGCGTGCGCCATCCGGCCAGCATGGGCAGGCCGAGCACGAGGAAGCACACCGCCGCCAGGGCGTGGCTATAGACCGCGATGCTGGTCAGGGAAGTGGCGTCCATCTGGAAGCGTCGGCGCTCGGGAAGGTGGATCCGGCGGCTGGACGCCGCCGGACGGGATCAACGGCCGCTGCGGAACAGCACGACCTTGAGCGTATTGATCAGGATCAGGATGTCCAGGAACAGGCTGTTGTTCTTGACATAGTACAGGTCGTACTGGAGCTTTTGCAATGCATCCTCGGCCGAGGAGCCGTAGCCGTAGCGCACCTGGGCCCAGCCGGTGATGCCCGGCTTGACGCTGTGGCGCACGTTGTAGTACGGGACCACTTCGATCAGCTGCTCGACGAAATACGGACGCTCGGGACGCGGGCCGACGAAGGACATCTCGCCGGTGAACACGTTCAGGATCTGGGGCAGCTCGTCGATGCGGGTCTTGCGCATGAAGTTGCCGACGCGGGTGACGCGCGGGTCGTTCTGGGCGGCCCACTGCGGCTTGCCGTTCTTTTCGGCGTCGGCGCGCATCGAGCGGAACTTGTGCACGCGGAAGGTCTTGCCGTCCTTGCCGACCCGCTCCTGCGAGTAGAACACCGGGCCGCGGTCTTCCATCCACACGGCCAGGGCCGCGGCCAGCATCAGCGGGAAGGTCATCACCAGGATCAGGATGCTGCACACCAGGTCGAAGCTGCGCTTCATGAAGGTGCGCACGAAGCTCTGGTCGAAGCCGCCGCCGAACACCAGCCAGGAAGGCTGGAGCGAGTCGACGCGGATCTGGCAGGTCTCGCGCTCGAAGAACGTGGCGGCGTCGGTGACCTTGATGCCCTGCAGCTTGCAGTCGAGCAGCTCCTTGATCGGGAAGCCGCCGCGGCGGTTCTGCACCGAGACCACGATTTCCTCGACGTTGTGCTGGCGCGCCAGCTTGACCAGGGAGTCGCCGTCGCGCATCTTGAGCAGGCTGTTCGAAGGCACGCACAGTTCCTCGCTCGGGGCCGACAGGAAGCCGGCGATGTCGTACTTGTGGTAGCGCGACTTGCTGGTAGCCAGGTCGCTGCATTCCTTGGCCAGCGGGCCGCTGCCGAGGAACATGATGCGCGACTGCAGGAAGCGCGCTTCCGAGGTCTTGAAGAACACCATGCGCGCCAGGAAGATGCCGATGCCCGAGAGGGCGAACACCAGCACCATGGTGCCGCGGCCGAGATAGAGCTCGGGCGCCACGTAGAACACCAGGGCCAGGATCATGAAGCCCATCACGAAGGACGGCATCAGCTTCATGAAGAAGGGATGGCGCAGGCCTTCGTCGTAGTCGAGCTGGTACATGCCCATCGCGCTCATGCTGAAGATGATGGCGGCGGTGAAGGCGACCGCGGAAGTGAAGAAGTGGTCGAAATGGGCCGCCGCGACGGCGTCCCCGTACTCGAGCATGCGGACCGCGGCCCCGACGTAGGCGGCGCCCAGCACCACCAGGACCTCGACGAACAACAAGAGGAAAACGATCTTCGACACGTAGTGATTAGAGATCCTAAACACGGTAGCCTCCGAAATTGTTATTACTTTTCTGGATATGCATGGGTGTCCCGGTTACTGCGGCAGGTTGCGGACATACCAGTCCATGGCCTGCTTCAAGCCTTCGCCGATGCGGTGCGTGGGCTGGTAGCCCAGCAGGGTGGCGGCCTTCGAAATATCCGCCTGCGAGTGGCGCACGTCGCCTCGGCGGAACTCGCCGTACTGCGGCTGGTGCGCGGCCACGTGCGCGTAGCGGTCGGCCAGCAGCGCGCGCATCATCCCGTACAGCTCGTTCAGGCTGGTGCGTTCGCCGAGGGCCACGTTATATACCTGGTTGGCCGCGTCCTTGGCCGCCAGGGCGGACAGGATGTTGGCCTGGACCACGTTCTCGATGAAGCAGAAATCGCGGCTGGTCTCGCCGTCGCCGTTGATGTGCAGCGCCTGGTTGCGGATCAGGGCCGCCACCCACTGCGGAATCACGGCGGCGTAGGCGCCGTTCGGGTCCTGGCGCGGACCGAACACGTTGAAGTAGCGCAGGCCGACCGCCTCAGTGCCATAGGTGCGGCCAAACACGTCGGCGTACAGCTCGTTGACGTACTTGGTAACCGCATAGGGCGAGAGCGGATTGCCGATGCGCGCCTCGGTCTTCGGCAGGTCCGGGTGGTCGCCGTAGGTCGAGCTGGAAGCGGCGTACACGAAGCGCTTGACGCCGGCGTCGCGCGCCGCCACCAGCATGTTCAGGAAGCCGTCGATGTTGACCGCGTTGGTGGTCAAGGGATCGTTGATCGAGCGCGGCACCGAACCGAGCGCGGCCTGGTGCAGCACGTAATCCACGCCGGCGACGGCACGCGCGCAGGCGGCGCTGTCGCGGATGTCGCCTTCGATGAAGTCGAACCGTTCCCACTTGCCGGCGCCGACCGCTTCGCGCACCTGTTCCAGGTTGTGGCGGTGCCCGGTCGCGAAATTGTCGAGACCGGTGACACGCTGGTTCAGCTTGAGCAGGGCCTCGACCAGGTTCGAACCGATGAAGCCGGCCGCACCGGTGACTAACCAGTGGTGGCTGTGCTGGGCGAGGTGCTGCTGAACTTCCTGAAACTTATTCACGTTTTGGGACACTTTCTGATTGACGCCTGGATCACAGGCGGCAGGACCGGCATGGCGGCCGCCAGTGCGGCCCTGGGCCGCGCTGGCGACACGCCTTGCGCCAATTACATGCGCCAGACGCAGTAGCCGGCTTCGCGCAGCGCCTTCGGATCGAATTGCGCCTTGACGTCGATGAAGCAACCGCCTTCGTTCAGCTTGGACTGGAAGTCGGTCAGCGACAGGGCCAGGACTTCCTTGTGCGGCACCGCGACGATCACGGCGTCGGCCTGCGGCAGGCTGTCCCAGCTTTCCAGCTTGATGCCGTATTCGTGCTCGGACTCGGCGGCATCGGCCACCGGGTCGTAGACGTGCACATCCACGCCGTAGCTCTCCAGTTCGTGGACGATGTCGGCGACCTTCGAGTTGCGCAGGTCGGGGCAGTTTTCCTTGAAGGTCAGGCCGATCACGTTGACCTTCGAGCCCTTCACGTGGAAGCCCGAGGAAATCATCGACTTGACGGTCTTCTCGGCCACGAACTTGGCCATGCCGTCGTTGATGCGGCGCCCCGCCAGGATCACCTGCGGGTGGTAGCCGATCATCTCGGCCTTGTGGGTCAGGTAGTAGGGATCGACGCCGATGCAGTGGCCACCCACCAGACCCGGACGGAAGGGCAGGAAGTTCCACTTGGTGCCGGCGGCCTTCAGCACGTCCAGCGTGTCGATGCCGATCTTGTCGAAGATGATCGCCAGTTCGTTCATCAGGGCGATGTTCAGGTCGCGCTGGGTGTTCTCGATCACCTTGGCGGCTTCGGCCACCTTGATGCTGGAGGCGCGGTACACGCCGGCGGTCACCACCGATTCGTACAGCTTGGCGATGCGGTCGAGCGAATCCTCGTCGTCGCCCGAGACCACCTTCAGGATGGTGGTCAGGGTATGTTCCTTGTCGCCCGGATTGATACGCTCCGGCGAGAAGCCGACGTGGAAGTCCTGCTTCCACTTCAGGCCCGATTCCTTCTCCAGGATCGGGATGCAGACCTCTTCGGTCGCGCCCGGGTAGACGGTCGATTCGTAGACCACGGTGGCGCCGCGCTTCATGTGCTTGCCGACCGACTTGCTGGCGCCGATCAGGGGCGTGAAGTCGGGGTTGTGGGCGATGTCGACCGGGGTCGGAACCGCGACGACGATGTAGTCGGCCTGGGCCAGCACGCTGGCATCGGTGCTCAGTTCCAGGTGGCGCGAGGCCTGCAGCTGCTCGACGGAGACCTCGCCGGCCGGGTCGATGAATTTCTTGTAGCTCTCGATCTTGGCGGTCGAGAGGTCGAAGCCGATGGTTCGTCCTTTTTTGCCGAACTCTACTGCCAGCGGCAAACCGACATACCCCAGTCCTACTACCGCGACGACTTCATCTGCTTTCATTATCGGGTTCCGTTCAAGAATTGAATTTTGCTATTATGCTAACTTTACTATAGCACGGATGGTCTATCGAGCTCAACCAAAGGCATCCATTTGTAGAAAAGTAACAACAATACACAAAATTTGTTACCAAAATTTTACGTATTTCATTGGCTCAGAAACAATGTTTCATGAGCTCATGGTGACTGTGGAGCAAACCGTGCCATGCGGCCTGAGGACGCGCAGCGGCAGCATCCGTGCCCCTTTGCGGCGATAAGCTGCTCATCAGTAATTGTCATGTCATATTAGCATTTTCTAAAAATCAAGTTCATCTCGGAACTCAATCGTGCTGGCCCTCCACGCCCATAACTGATGTAGTTTGAATAACAGTCGGATAAGGAGACTTGGGCTTGAACGCCCTGGCAGGCGAGGCGCCCTAGGCGCGCCCCGCCCGTTGACGGAACAGGGCGTTGGACAGCATGTCCGCGGCGCGCCCGACCAGTACCGACGCAAGCATGATCAGGCTCAGCGACAGCAGGAAGTTCAATCCCCAGTTGGTGGTGGGACGCATGAACAGGTAGGTGTGGATCAGGAAGATCTCGAGCAGGTATTTTTCCAGCCCCGCGATCTTGCGCGTGAGCGGCCAGTCCGGCACGCGGCCGACCACCAGCCACAGCGCCAGCGACAGGCTGGTGGCGGTGATCAGGGCGATGTTCCACTCCTTGATCCCCTGCTGGTTCAGCAGGACCATGGCGCCACTGAAGGCGGCCGCCGCCAGCATGGCCAGCCAGGCCGGCAGGCGCACGCCCTGGGCGCCGAACACCACACCCGCGATGAAGGCATAGGCGGTCGGCCACAGCATGTGGCCGACGTGGACCGTGTGCTGCAAATAGGCGGCCAGCACGAAGCCGATCGCCAGCATGCCCACCGCCAGCGCCTTACGGGCAGCCATCCGCGCCAGGTAAGGATAGGCAATATAGAACAGCAGGAGCAGCGTGAAGAACCACAGCCCGGCGCCCAGCCCGCTGTGATTACGGATCCCAAACCAGTTAAGCACGCCGGACATGCCGGCGGCATGCACCAGGCTGTGCCAGTGCAGCACGGTCTTGCCCTTGAAGGCGACGATCGCGGCGATCACGGCCAGGATCACCCAGTAGCGAACCGCCAGGCGTTCGAGTTTCTTGCGCCAGAACTTGGCGCGGTTCACCTGCTCGCCGTACAGCAGGCGGGTGAAATAGCCGGACGAAAAGGCGAACAGGAACAGGCCGAAGGTCACGGGAACCCAGACCGACAGGCCGAAGTCGCGCACCCCGAAATGACCCAGGACCACGGTAAAGATCGCCACGACCTTGGCGAAGGAAAAGTTCAGGCTGACGCGCGCGCCGATCGGCCCCGCGGGCTTGGCGGACTCGGCGGAAGCGGGCGTGGAAGCGCTGGAGGGAAAACTGGTGGGACGTGCATGGCCCATGATGACGTAAGGCGCCGAGCGCCCGCTGGGTTGGGGTGCCGTCACGCTAACATACGAGTGTCAGAAAAACAATTATTTACTAGCACCGATGACGATTCGTGGCGCCGATGAAACTGGACGGGGAATGCATGGCGCGGCTGGCGGGGATCGAACCCACGACCCTTGGCTTCGGAGGCCAATACTCTATCCACTGAGCTACAGCCGCATTGGGAAAACTGCGAGTGCGAAGGATACAGTCTTTCGCCGCGCGCGTCCATGAGTACTGTCGCGCTACGACTTGATTTTTAATTACAGCGAGCAAGCTTTGAGACTATAATCGGCCGTTTGGCATTGTTTGCAATAAAGCACGTAGTGAAGCCCGGAATGCAAGCCTCCAGGCAAGTCCTGAGGCAGGCCGCCAGGCCGGCAAGGAAGCGCGCTCGAAAGCAGGCATTGGAAGTGAAGCGGCAAGCGCCGGAAACGCGGCAGGCGCCGGAGATTGGCAGGTTTTTTTAATAGCATTAAGGAAATCATGAGCGACGCACACAACGAACACCAATCGATGATCCGGACGCCGAAGCAACTTATCGTCGCCGTCACGGCATTTTTCCTCGTCATCGTTATCGGCATCATCCTGCTGGTCATCTTCGCCACCAACGACCGCCTGGTCGGCGCCGGCACCGACAGCCAGAGCGCCGAAGCGGTCGCCGCCCGGGTGCGTCCGGTGGCGGAAGAAGGCTATACCCTGGTCGACGCCAATGCGCCGAAGGTGCTGCAAGCCGGCGCCGCCGTCTACGCCGCGGTGTGCGCGGCCTGCCATGACAGCGGCGCCGCAGGCGCGCCCAAGACCGGCGACACCGGCGCCTGGGGCGCCCGTCTTGCCCAGGGCTACGACACCCTGCTCAAGCATGCGATCGAAGGCATCCGTGCCATGCCCGCCAAGGGCGGCAACCCCGACCTCGACAACGTGGAAGTGGCGCGCGCCGTGGTTTTCATGACGAACAAGAGCGGCGCCAGCTTTAAGGAGCCGGCCGTGCCCGCACCTGCATCTGCGCCCACCCCTGCCGCCGAAGCCGCCGCGGTCCCTGCCGCCGCCAACGCTGCCACCGCTGCCCCGATCGCCACCGCACCGGCAGCTGCGGCGCCTGCCGCCGCGCCTGCGCCGGCGGCGGCCGCCCCGGCAGTCGCCAGCGCCGACACCGGCAAGAACACCTACAATGCCGCTTGCGTCGCCTGCCATGGCACCGGCATCGCCGGTGCGCCGAAGCTCGGCGACAAGGCTGCCTGGGCCGCGCGCATCAAGCAGGGCGACGCCGTGCTGTACGAGCATGCGATCAAGGGCTTCCAGGGCAAGGCCGGCATGATGCCGCCGAAAGGCGGATCGACCGCTCCGGACGCGGACGTCAAGGCCGCCGTCGACTACATGGTTGCCGCAGTCAAATAATTTAACAATCTCCGAAAAAGGCCCGCCACACCCCGGCGGGTCTTTTTTCTTGCATCTAGTCAATCTTCAAGACAAAACTGGCAAGCAAACGATTTACCTGCAAACAATATTCGTTAAAACTCGCGTAATGTTGTGTTGCATTTGGGCGAAATATTGAACACAAATGTGAATTCCGCTGGGAATCTGTTTTGCTTTGCCGTAACCTTCAGGTTCTTGAGTGACGGAAAGTAAGTCGTCACAGCAACTACTGGAAGGTTGAAATGAAATCCCGACTGAATACCCTGGCAGCACGTACTCTCACCACCACTCTCTGCGGCGCTGTCCTCGTGGCATGCGGAGGCGGCGACGCGACCGCCGGTACCACCTCGGGCCGCTCGGCGACCACCTCCCCGACCGCGCCGACGACTACCACCCCGACCCCGGTTCCGACTGCGCCGACCACCACCGCGCCGACCGCCCCCACGACGACTGCGCCGACCACCGCTGGCGCGATCACGAATGTGCGCCTGGAAAACACCAGCGCCACCGTTGCACAGAACAATGTCCCGGTCACCTTCGGCCAAGTCTTCGCCGTCGGTCACCTGGCCAAGGGCACGGGCCTGGTTGGCCGTCTCGACGATGGCAGCAGCCTGCCGCTGCAGGTCAACGTGAAAGCCACTCACCCGGACGGTTCGGTG
The DNA here is from genome assembly GCF_036961685.1 of Massilia sp. DD77. Classification (NCBI taxonomy): domain Bacteria; kingdom Pseudomonadati; phylum Pseudomonadota; class Betaproteobacteria; order Burkholderiales; family Oxalobacteraceae; genus Massilia; species Massilia sp. DD77. The sequence goes on along the minus strand of NZ_JBAMDH010000001.1, from coordinate 124,557 downwards.
CGCCACGCCGTGATCTCGGCCGTGCTGCCGACCCTGGGCGCCGGCCAGACCCGCACCATGGACCTGGTGCGCAGCGGCACCGCCGCTGCGGCCACCACCCCGTCGGCAAGCTCGATGCTGTCGAACGGCGTCACCGCCTCCGTCAGCGCCACCATCGGCGGCGTGCGCTATACCGCCTCGGCCGACGAACTGATCAAGGCCGGCAAGGCCACCACCTGGCTGGCTGGCCCGACCACCAGCGAATGGCTGGTCACCGCCCCGCTGAAAACCAGCAGCGGCGTGGCCCACCCGCACCTGAGCGCGCGCTTCGCCGTGCGCTGGTACGAAGCGGCCAAGAAGGCCCGTGTCGACGTGACCCTGGAAAACAGCTGGGCGTACGAAGCCAATCCGAAGAACTTCACCTATGACGCCCAGGTCATGGTGAGCGGCAAGGCCGTGTTCACCAAGCCGGCCCTGACCCACCTGCACCATGCCCGCTGGCGCCAGACCTTCTGGTCGACCGGCGCCGCGCCGACCCTGAACGTCAAGCAGAACGTCGCCTACCTGGTCGGTTCGCGCGCCCTGCCGAACTTCGACACCTCGCTGAAAGTTCCTGAAACCGCCATCGTGGCCCAGGAAAAGCGCTGGCTCGCATCGAACCGTGCACCGATGGGCCTTGGCATGGCGATCGCTTACATGCCGACCACCGGCGGCCGCGGCGATATCGGCCTGCTGCCGAACTGGGGCGCGATGTACCTGCTGAGCATGGACCGCCGCATGCGTGAAGCCACGCTGGGCACCGCCGACCTGGCGGGCAGCTGGTCGACCCACTACCGCGACAAGAACACCGGCCAGCCGATCAGCCTGATCGACTATCCGTACATGACCATCATGGCCCGTCCGACCGACACCAAGAACCCGGCGACCGGCAAGTACGAAGCCTTCCCGCTCTGCGACAAGACGACCGTGTGCAAGACCCCGTACACCCACGACGTGTCGCACCAGCCGGCTTTCGCCTACCTGCCTTACCTGGTGACTGGCGACCATTACTACCTGGAAGAGCTGCAGTTCTGGAGCATGTACAACGTGTTCCAGTCGCATCCGAGCTACCGCCAGAACATCAAGGGCCTGGTCCAGCCGGAACAGGTGCGTGGCCAGGCATGGTCGCTGCGTACCCTGGCGGAAGCGGCTTACATCACGCCGGACAACGATCGCCTGAAGTCGCACTTCAACCGTATCCTGGACAGCAACCTGGACTGGTACAACGCGACCTACAGCAACAACGCCTCGGCCAACAAGCTGGGCGCGATCGTCAACGGTTACGCGATCACCTATTACAGCAAGACTTCGCTGGCTCCGTGGATGGACGACTTCTTCACCTCGGCCATCGGTCACACCGCTGAACTCGGCTATACCAAGGCAGTCCCGCTGCTGAAGTGGAAAGTGGGCTTCCCGGTCCAGCGCCTGACCGGCGCCGGCGCCTGCTACATCCGCGCCGCGATGTACACCATGGTGGTGCGCGATAGCGCAACCTCGCCGGTCTACGGCACCATCGGCCAGGCCTTCGCCAAGAGCGATACCAAGGACTTCAACGCGGACTTCCTGAAGCTGCAATGCGGCAGCACCGCGATGGGCACCGTGCTGGGCCTGAAGGCCGGCGAAATGACGGGCTACTCGTCGAACCCGACCGGATATCCGTCGAACATGCAGCCGGCCGTGGCTTACGCCCAGGACGCCGGCGGCACCGCGGGCGCGGCAGCATGGACCAAGTTCATGTCGCGTACCGTCAAGCCGGACTACGCGAAAGAGCCGCAGTTCGCCATCATCCCGCGCTAATCCGCAAGTGATTGCACCAAAGCCGCCCTCCGGGCGGCTTTTTTTTTGCGCTGCCGCTGCTGCCGTGGGAACCGGCATGCCTGGTCACGCCCCCTTCCGCATGCAGCAAGGATCGAAGAGTGCGCGCCATGGCCTGCCTGCTGCAGGTTTCCGAGCGACCACGCGCCGGCGTCCAGCTGCCGCGGACGAGCAAGTCGCAGCCTAGCCGGGCATGCAGCGCGCATGCCCAGGGCAGGGGAATAGTTGAACTGTATCAACAAACTGGCCGCTCGATGGTGCCGTTTGGGTCCTACCCCTAATAAATATTCAAGAGAAAAATGTCAAGCAAACGATTTACATGCAAATAATATTCGTTAAAAGCAGGATAATGTTGTGTTGTATTTGGGCGAAAGTTTGCAGACAAATGTGAATTCCAGTGGGAATCTCTTTTGCTTTGGCGTAACCTTCAGATTCTTTCGTGACGGAAAATAATTCGTCATGGCAACTTCTGGAAGGTTCGAAATGAAATCCCGACTGAATACTCTGGCAGCACGCACTCTCTCCACCACCCTGTGCGGCGCCGTCCTCGTTGCCTTTGGAGGCAGCAACGCTACCGCTGGTAGCATCTATTCGGGCCGCTCGGTGACCACCACCCCGACCGCGCCGACCACCAGCACCGCCACCACGACCCCGGCGCCTACCGCCGCCGCGATCACCAACGTGCGCCTGGAAAACACCAGCGCCACCGTTGCACAGAACAATGTCCCGGTCACCTTCGGCCAAGTCTTCGCCGTCGGTCACCTGGCCAAGGGCACGGCCCTGGCCGGCCGTCTCGACGATGGCAGCGCACTGCCCCTGCAGGTCGACGTGAAAGCCACCCACCCGGACGGTTCGGTGCGCCACGCCGTGATCTCGGCCGTGCTGCCGACCCTGGGCGCCGGCCAGACCCGCACCATGGAACTGGTGCCCAACGGTACCGCCGCTGCCGCGACCACCCCGTCGGCAAGCTCGATGCTGTCGAACGGCGTCACCGCCTCCGTCAGCGCCACCATCGGCGGCGTGCGCTATACCGCCTCGGCCGACGAACTGATCAAGGCCGGCAAGGCCACCACCTGGCTGGCTGGCCCGACCACCAGCGAATGGCTGGTCACCGCCCCGCTGAAAACCAGCAGCGGCGTGGCCCACCCGCACCTGAGCGCGCGCTTCGCCGTGCGCTGGTACGAAGCGGCCAAGAAGGCCCGTGTCGACGTGACCCTGGAAAACAGCTGGGCGTACGAAGCCAATCCGCAGAACTTCACCTATGACGCCGAAGTCATGGTGAGCGGCAAGGCCGTGTTCACCAAGCCGGCCCTGACCCACCTGCACCATGCCCGCTGGCGCCAGACCTTCTGGTCGACCGGCGCCGCGCCGACCCTGAACGTCAAGCAGAACATCGCCTACCTGGTCGGTTCGCGCGCCCTGCCGAACTTCGACACCTCGCTGAAAGTTCCTGAAACCGCCATCGTGGCCCAGGAAAAGCGCTGGCTCGCATCGAACCGTGCACCGATGGGCCTTGGCATGGCGATCGCTTACATGCCGACCACCGGCGGCCGCGGCGATATCGGCCTGCTGCCGAACTGGGGCGCGATGTACCTGCTGAGCATGGACCGCCGCATGCGTGAAGCCACGCTGGGCACCGCCGACCTGGCGGGCAGCTGGTCGACCCACTACCGCGACAAGAACACCGGCCAGCCGATCAGCCTGATCGACTATCCGTACATGACCATCATGGCCCGTCCGACCGACACCAAGAACCCGGCGACCGGCAAGTACGAAGCCTTCCCGCTCTGCGACAAGACGACCGTGTGCAAGACCCCGTACACCCACGACGTGTCGCACCAGCCGGCTTTCGCCTACCTGCCTTACCTGGTGACTGGCGACCATTACTACCTGGAAGAGCTGCAGTTCTGGAGCATGTACAACGTGTTCCAGTCGCATCCGAGCTACCGCCAGAACATCAAGGGCCTGGTCCAGCCGGAACAGGTGCGTGGCCAGGCATGGTCGCTGCGTACCCTGGCGGAAGCGGCTTACATCACGCCGGACAACGATCGCCTGAAGTCGCACTTCAACCGTATCCTGGACAGCAACCTGGACTGGTACAACGCGACCTACAGCAACAACGCCTCGGCCAACAAGCTGGGCGCGATCGTCAACGGTTACGCGATCACCTATTACAGCAAGACTTCGCTGGCTCCGTGGATGGACGACTTCTTCACCTCGGCCATCGGTCACACCGCTGAACTCGGCTATACCAAGGCAGTCCCGCTGCTGAAGTGGAAAGTGGGCTTCCCGGTCCAGCGCCTGACCGGCGCCGGCGCCTGCTACATCCGCGCCGCGATGTACACGATGGTGCTGCGCGATAGCGCAACCTCGCCGGTGTACAGCACCATCGGTGAAGCCTTCGCCAAGAGCGACACCAAGGACTTCAACGCGGACTTCCTGAAGCTGCAATGCGGTAGCGCCGCGATGGCAACCGTGCTGAAGTTGAAGACCGGCGAAATGACGGGCTACTCGTCGATCCCGACCGGATATCCGTCGAACATGCAGCCGGCCGTAGCTTACGCCCAGGACGCCGGCGGCACCGCGGGCGCGGCAGCATGGACCAAGTTCATGTCGCGTACCGTCAAGCCGGACTACGCGAAAGAGCCGCAGTTCGCCATCATCCCGCGCTAATCCGCGAATGATTGCCCCAAAGCCGCCCCTCCGGGCGGCTTTTTTTATGGACGAGTCCGGGCTGTCGAACCATTGTCCGAACCAGCGCTTGGGATGCCTCCAGCTGATTGCACGAGCAAGATCGAACTTGCAATTAGAAACTTTTGGTTATAGGCAAGGCAATGTTGAGCAGCGATGTTGCATGCAAAATGACGCGAATTAGCGACACGATGCGCACTATTTGAAAAATTTTTCCTATCGCCACTTCCCTATGGAAACGACCGAATTTACGTAGACCAAGCATTTTCCTGTTACAACTCGTTACGTATTTTCCGCCGAGCAGGAGTTATGCTGGTCAAATGTTTCGCAGGAAATTTCCTCAAGACACATTCATTCAGCTCAAAGGAAACCCCATGCACGTCGCTCTCCGCTCCACCCTCGTCCTCCTGTCCGCCGCCGCCGTCCTGCCCGCCCACGCCGCCACCCGTGAAGTCGGCCCCGGCAAGACCTACGCGACCCCGTGCCGCGCCTTCGCGGCAGCGGCAGCAGGCGACCTGATCCAGATTACCGGCAACACCACCTACAGCGGCGACGTCTGCGCCATCACCAAGACCCTGACCATCCGTGGTGTGAACGGCCGTCCGAAGATCGACGCCGCCGGCAAGAACGCTCTCGGCAAGGGCACCTGGGTCGTCCAGGCGAACAATGTCGTGGTTGAAAACGTCGAGATGCTGGGCGCGAAAGTGCCGGACGCCAACGGTGCGGCCCTGCGCCTGGAGGGCACCAACTTCACCCTGCGCTCAAGCTTCATCCACGACAACCAGAACGGCATCCTGAGCGGGGCCAACACCAGCAGCAAGATCTTGATCGAGAAGAGCGAGTTCGGCCACAACGGCGGCGGCACCGGCCAGACCCACAATGTCTACATCGGCAAGGTCGCCAGCCTGACCTTCCGCTACAACTACTCGCATGACGCCAACGTCGGCCACAACCTGAAGTCGCGCGCCCTGGTCAATACCATCGTCTACAACCGCTTCTCGAGCACCGCGGCGGGCCAGACCGGCACCACCGCCAGCGGCAAGCCGAGCTACGAGATCGACCTGCCGAACGCCGGCACGTCCTACATCATCGGCAACGTGATCCACCAGCCGGCTGCGCACAGCAACCCGAACATGGTGGCCTACGGCGAGGAAGGCGCGAGCAACCCTGGCCACGACCTGTACGTGATCAACAATACCTTCCTGAACGACGACAGCGTACGCGGCAACTTCGTGATGGTCGGTTCGGGCGTGACCAAGAAGGTCCTGCTGCAGAACAACATCCTGGGCGGCACCGGCACCATCACCAACCAGGTCGGCGCCGTGCAGAAGACCAACTACCGTTCGCTCGCTCCGGGTTTCGTCAACCGCGCCGCCTGGGACCTGCGTCCGACCGCCAATGCAATGGTGGTGAATGCGGCCTCCACCCCGGGCACCTCGCCGAGCGGCGTCTCGCTCAAGCCTGTCGCCCAGTACCTGCACAGCGCCAACGGCAACACCCGTCCGCTGGTGAAGGTCCTCGACGTCGGCGCCTACGAGTCCGCGCTCTAATAGAAGAAGCACGCCGACATGAAAAAAGCGTTGCCGCAACTGCGGCAACGCTTTTTTTTGCCCGGCTGCCGCTAACTCAGCCGCGCCAGCCGCGGTACCAGTCGCGGTAGCGCGTCAAGCCCGTCTCCAGCGGCGTGGCCGGCTTGTAGCCCACCCATTCCTGCAGGCGGCTGGTGTCGGCGTGGGTGGCCGGCACGTCGCCGGCCTGCATCGGCTGGAAGTCGAGCACGGCCTGGGTCTCCAGCACGCGCTCGAGGGTACGCACGAAGTCCAGCACCATCACCGGCTGGTTGTTGCCAATGTTGAACACCGCATGGCGCACCTTGCCCGCCGCTTCCGGTTGCGGCTTGAACAGCAGCCGCACCACACCTTCCACGATGTCGTCGATGTAGGTGAAGTCGCGCGTGAGCTTGCCTTCCGCGAATACCGGGATTTTCTCGCCGCGCAGGATCTTCTCGGTGAAACTGAAATACGCCATGTCCGGCCGGCCCCAGGGGCCGTACACCGTGAAGAAGCGCAGGCCGGTGGCCGGGAAGCCGTACAAATGGCTGTACGAGTGGGCCATCAGCTCATTGGCCTTCTTGGTGGCGGCATACAGCGAGACCGGCTCGTCGACCCGGTCGTCCTCGCTGAACGGCACCTTGGCGTTGCTGCCGTAGACGCTGCTGCTGCTCGCGTACAGCAGGTGCTCCACCTTGTGATGGCGGCAGGCTTCGAGGATGTTGCCGAAGCCGACCAGGTTCGACTGGATATAGGCCTCCGGGTTCTGCAGCGAATAGCGCACGCCGGCCTGGGCCGCCAGATGCACCACCAGCTGCGGGCGCACGCGCTCGAACAGCGCGCGCAGCTGTGCGCCGTCGGCAATGTCGATGCGCTCGCATTCGACCCCGGCCGGCGCCAGCAGCGCCGCCACGCGGTCGGTCTTGAGCTGCGGATCGTAGTAATCGTTGAAATTGTCGCAACCGACCACCCGGTGTCCCATCGCGGCCAGGCGCGCGGCGACATGGCTGCCGACGAAGCCGGCGGCGCCGGTCACCAGGATCGTCTGCGGAGCGCTCACGCCGCCTCCGCCTTGACGGCGCGGCCGATGCCTTCGTAGGCCAGGCCGGCGCCCGCCACGGTGAGCGGATCGTAGATGTTGCGGCCGTCAAACACGGCGCGCGCGGACAGGTTCTCGGCCAGGAAGCGCCAGTCCGGCGAACGGAATTCCTTCCATTCGGTGACCAGGACCAGGGCGTCGGCGCCGCGCACCGCATCCTCGGCCGAGTTCACCAGGCTCAGGAGTTCGCCGCAGGCGCGCTCGCCATGCTCGGCCAGCAGGACCCGCTGGGCTTCCTTGCTCGCCACCGGATCGTAGGCGGCGACCTTGCAGCCGGCTTCGAACAAGGCGCGGATCAGCACCAGGCTCGGCGCTTCGCGCATGTCGTCGGTGTTCGGCTTGAACGACAGGCCCCACAGGGCGATGGTCTTGCCGCGCAGGTTTTCCGCGCCGCCGAAGAAACGGCAGACCTTGCGGTACAGGACGTTCTTCTGCAGGTCATTGACGCGCTCGGTCGCTTCCAGGATGTGCAGGCGCTGGTCGTGGTCGCCCGCGGTCTTGATCAAAGCCTTGACGTCCTTGGGGAAGCAGGAGCCGCCGTAGCCCATGCCGGCGTACAGGAACTGGGAACCGATGCGCGGGTCCATGCCGATGCCCTGGCGCACGGCTTCGATGTCGGCGCCCAGCAGCTCGGCCAGGTTGGCCAGCTCGTTCATGAAACTGATGCGGGTGGCCAGCATGGCGTTGGCCGCGTACTTGGTCAGCTCGGCGCTGCGCACGTCCATCACCACCAGCTTCTCGTGGTTGCGGCTGAACGGGCCGTACAGCTGGCGCATCAGGGCGGTGGCGTCCTGGTCGTCGCTGCCGACCACGATGCGGTCCGGGCGCATGAAGTCGCCGATGGCGGCGCCCTCTTTCAGGAATTCCGGGTTGCTGACCACGTTGAAGGCGACCTGCACGCCGCGCTTGTCCACTTCGCCGGCGATCGCCTGGCGCACCAGTTCGGCGGTACCGACCGGCACGGTCGACTTGTCGACGATCACCACCGGCTTGACGATGCGCTGGCCGATGTTGCGCGCCGCTTCCAGGATGTGGGTCAGGTCGGCGCTGCCGTCCTCGTCCGGTGGGGTGCCCACCGCCAGGAAGATCACCTCGGCATGGGTGACGGCGTCGTCGTAGCTGGTCGAGAAGCGCAGGCGGCCGGCCGCGGCGTTGCTGGTCACCATGCTGTCCAGGCCCGGCTCATGGATCGGGATGATGCCGTCGTTGAGCATCGCGATCTTCGATGCGTTGATATCGACGCACAGGACATGGTTGCCGACGTCGGCGAAGCATGCCCCGGAAACCAAGCCGACGTAACCGGTACCGATGACTGAAATTTTCATGAGAGTGTTCTGAGTGTTGGCGCCCGGGGGCGGGAGACGAAAGTAAGCGGACCGATGCTCATGCTTTTAAGAAACACAACGATTCCGTCGGGTTCCAGGATCATCGTGATGATGTCCGTTAGCAAGTGTTGTAACGAATAGAAATTATTATATTGCAAATTTCCTACGATTCGGTTGAGTATTGCGGAGAAATGAAATATCGTGCAACACCTATCTTTTGTTTGACTACAAGCAGTTGCGCTCGTACTACACCCCGCCTTTGACGATTTCCCCATGAAACTTCTGACCTTCAGCACGCTTTTCCCGAACACCGTCCGGCCCAACCACGGGATTTTCGTCGAGACGCGGCTCAGGTACTTGCTGGCCAGCGGCAAGGTGGAGTCGCGGGTGGTGGCCCCGGTGCCCTGGTTCCCCTCGGCCAATCCGCGCTTCGGCGACTACGCGGCCTTCGCCCAGGTGCCGGCCGAGGAAGAACGCTACGGCATCCATGTGCAGCACCCGCGCTACCTCCTGATCCCGAAGGTCGGCATGAGCCTGGCGCCGTCGATGATGGCGGCCGCCGTCAAGCCGGTGATCGGGCGCATCATCGACGAGGGCTACGATTTCGACCTCATCGACGCCCACTACTTCTATCCGGACGGCGTGGCGGCGGTCAAGCTGGGCAAGTATTTCAACAAGCCGGTGGTGATCACCGCGCGCGGCACCGACATCAACCTGATCCCGCAGTTCAAGCGTCCGCGCGACCAGATCCTGTGGGCCGCAGCCAACGCGGACGGCATGATCACCGTCTGCAATGCGCTGAAGGACGAAATGGTCGGCCTGGGCGTGGCCCCGGAGCTGATCACCCCGCTGCGCAACGGGGTCGACCTGCAGCGCTTCGCGCCCCTCGACCGCGCCCAGGCGCGCGCGGAGCTGGGCATCGAGGGCTTCACCCTGATCTCGGTCGGCGCGCTGGACCCGCGCAAGGCGCACGACCTGACCATCCGCGCTCTCACCATGCTGCCCGGCGTGAAGCTCCTGATCGCCGGCCGCGGCCCGGAACTCAAGTACTTGCAGGGCGTGGCCCAGGAAGCCGGCGTGCAGGACCGCGTGACCTTCCTCGGCCCGGTGGCCCAGCCCGAGCTGAAGCGCTACTACAACGCCTGCGACGCCATGGTGCTGGCCTCGAGCCGCGAAGGCTGGGCCAACGTGCTGCTCGAGTCGATGGCCTGCGGCACCCCGGTAGTCGCCAGCAACGTCTGGGGCACGCCGGAAGTGGTGGCCGCCCCCGAGGCGGGCGTGCTGATGGAAGACCGCACCCCCGAGAAGCTGGCCAAGGCCGTGATGGCGCTGCGCGCCAGCTACCCGGACCACGCGGCGACCCGCCGCTACGCCGAGCGCTTCAGCTGGGACGACACCACCAACGGCCAGCTCGAGCTGTTCTCGCGCCTGCTCGCGCGCAAGCGCGGCACGGCGGTGGGCGCGCGCCAGGCGGCGTGACGCGCCAGGGTTGGCGGCTTCGCCGCCGGCGCGGGAACAAAAAAGGGCCGCTTGCGCGGCCCTTTTCACGTCCGGAGATTCCGGATTACCAGATGATCACGCGGTCCTTCGGCGCCAGGTACATCTTGTCGCCTTCCTTCACGCCGAAGGCTTCGTAGAAGCCCGGCTGGTTCTTCAAGGTGCCGTTGGCGCGGTACTGGCCCGGCGAGTGCGGGTCGGTCTTGATCTGGGCGATCTGCGCCGGCTCGCGCATCTTGGTGCGCCATACCTGGCCCCAGCCCATGTAGAAGCGCTGGTCGCCGCTCAAGCCGTTGATCACCGGGGCCTTCTTGCCCTTCAGCGACAGCTTGTAGGCCTTATAGGCGATCGCCAGGCCCGAGTTGTCGCCGATGTTCTCGCCCAGGGTCAGTTCGCCGTTGACGTTATAGCCAGGCAGCGGGCTGTAGCCAGCGTACTGGCTGATCAGGACCTTGGTCTTCTCGGCGAACTTCTTGCCGTCTTCCTCGGTCCACCAGTTGCGCATGTTGCCGTCGCCGTCGTACTGCGAACCCTGGTCGTCGAAGCCGTGGCTGATCTCGTGGCCGATCACGGCGCCGATGCCGCCATAGTTGACCGCGTCGTCGGCCTTGGCGTCGAAGAACGGCGGCTGCAGGATCGCGGCCGGGAACACGATCTCGTTCAGTTCCGGGTTGTAGTAGGCGTTGATGGTCTGCGGCGTCATGCCCCATTCGTCGCGGTCGATGGGCTTGCCCAGCTTGTTCAGCTCGCGGTTGTATTCCACTTCGCGCGAACGCATCACGTTGCCGACCAGGTCCTCGCGCTTGACGCTGAGGGCCGAGTAGTCCTTCCACTTGTTCGGGTAGCCGATCTTCGGGGTGAACTTGGCCAGCTTGGCCTGGGCTTCCTTCTTGGTCGCCGGGCTCATCCAGTCGAGGGTGTCGATCGAGGACTTGTAGGCGGCCAGCAGGTTCTTGACCAGGACTTCCATGCGCGCCTTGCGCTCGGCCGGGAAGTGCTCCTTCACGTACAGCTTGCCGACCGCTTCGCCCAGGCTGCCTTCCAGGGTCGAGACGCCGCGCTTCCAGCGCGCTTCCAGCTGCGGGGTGCCCGACAGGGTGGTGCCGTTGAAGGCGAAGCGCTCGTCGACGAAGGCCTTCGACAGGTAGTTGGCATAGCTTTCCACCAGGTGCAGCTGGAGGTAGGTCTTCCAGGTCTCGAGCGGCATGCGGTTCAGGACCTCGGCGAAGCCCTTCACATAGCTCGGCTGGCTGACGATCAGGTAGTCGGCCTTGCCCTTCAGGCCGGAGGCGGCCAGCCAGGACTGCCAGTCGTAGCCCGGCGCCAGCTCGGCCAGCTTGGCCAGTTCGACCTTGTTATAGGTCTTGACCGGGTCGCGGTTCTCGACCTTGGTCCACTGGACCTTGGCCAGTTCGGTTTCCAGCTCGACGATGGCTTTGGCGTTGGCGGCGGCGTTCTTGTCGCCGGCCAGGGCCAGCATCTTCTCGGCGTGCTGCTGGTACTTGGCGCGGATGTCGGCCAGCTTGGCGTCGTCCTGCTTCAGGTAGTAGTCGCGGTCCGGCATGCCGAGGCCGGCCTGGTACAGGTCGGCCACGTACTTGGTCGAATCCTTGGCGTCCTGGTGGATGTAGAAGACGAAGGGGGTATTCACGCCCAGGCGGCCCAGGCGGGCGAACAGGGCCGGCAGCTCGGCCTTGTCCTTGACGGCGGCGATCTTCGCCAGCTCGCCGTTCAACGGGGTGATGCCCAGCTGCTCGAGGCGCGCCTCGTCCATGTAGCTGGCGTAGAAGTCGCCGATCTTCTGCACTTCGGAGCCGTTCGCGCCCTTGGTGGCGGCGGCTTTCTCGATGATGGCGCGCAGCTGCGGCAGGGTGTCCTCGCGCAGCTGGTGGAAGGCGCCCCAGCTCGACTTGTCGGCCGGGATCTCGACGGTCTTGAGCCACTTGCCGTTCAGGTGTTCGAAGAAATCGTCCTGCGGGCGCACCGAAGGCTCGACGTATTGCAGGGCGATGCCCGATGCCAGGGTACTGGCCTTGGCGCCGCTCTTGGCCGCGCCGCCCGATTCGGCCTGGGCCAGCGAGGCTACCAGAACCAGCGCCGCGGCGCTCAGGATGTGTCGTTTCATGCGTCTCTCCGTGTTGAGGTTGTTGTTATATGCAAAAGGCCGGAACTTGTGGTCCCGGCCCTGTCCTGCTGCGCTAGCTTACCAGATCGTCACGCGATCCTTCGGCGCCAGGTACATCTTGTCGCCTTCCTTCACGCCGAAGGCTTCGTAGAAGCCCGGCATGTTCATCACCGTGCCGTTGGCGCGGAACTGGCCCGGCGAGTGCGGGTCGGTCTTGACCTGGTTGATCTGCTGGGCTTCGCGCATCTTCGAGCGCCACACCTGGCCGAAGCCCATGAAGAAGCGCTGGTCGCCGGTGAGGCCGTCGATGACCGGCGCAGGCTGGCCCTTGAGCGAGATCTTGTAAGCCTTGTGCGCGATCGACAGGCCGGCGTTGTCGCCGATGTTTTCGCCCAGGGTCAGTTCGCCGTTGACGTGATAGCCCGGCAGCGGCGAGAAGCCGTTGTACTGGCTCACCAGCTTGTCGGTGCGCGCCTTGAAGGCGGCGCGGTCCTGCTCGGTCCACCAGTTGCGCAGGTTGCCGTCGCCGTCCGACTGGCTGCCCTTGTCGTCGAAGCCGTGGCCGATCTCGTGGCCGATCACGGCCCCGATCGCGCCGTAGTTGACGGCGTCGTCGGCGCGCATGTCGAAGAACGGCGGCTGCAGGATCGCGGCCGGGAACACGATCTCGTTGGTCGTGCTGCGGTAGTAGGCGTTCACGGTCTGCGGCGTCATGCCCCATTCGGTGCGGTCGATCGGCTTGCCCAGCTTGTTGATGTTGCGGTTGTACGAATAGGTCGAGGCGCGCATCACGTTGCCGACCAGGTCGTCGCCGCGCACCGACAGCGCCGAGTAGTCGCGCCACTTGTCCGGATAGCCGATCTTCGGGGTGAACTTGGCCAGCTTGGCCTGGGCTTCCTTCTTGGTCTCGGGGCTCATCCACTCGAGAGTGTCGATCGATTCCTTGTAGGCCAGCAGCAGGTTCTTCACCAGCTCTTCCATGCGCGCCTTGCGCTCGGCCGGGAAGTGCTCCTTGACGTACAGCTTGCCGAGCGCCTCGCCCAGCGCGCCCTCGACGGTCGAGACGCCGATCTTCCAGGTCGGGCGCTGCTCGGTCACGCCGGTCAGGGCGGTGCCGTAGAAGGCGAAGTTCTCGTCCACGAAGGCCTTCGACAGGTAGGGCGCGTACTCGCGCAGCAGCTGCCATTCGAAGTAGGACTTGACGGTGGCCAGCTCGGTCTTGGCCAGCACGGCGTCGAAGCCGGCCAGGTAGCTCGGCTGGGACACGATCACGTAGTCGGCCTTGCCGGCCACGCCGGCGGCCGCCAGCGCCGCCTTCCAGTCGTAGCCGGGCGCCAGCTTGGCCAGCTCGGCGACCGTCATCTTGTTGTAGCGCTTGACCGGGTCGCGGTTCTCGACCTTGGTCCACTGCACCTTGGCCAGCTCGGTCTCGAAGTCGACGATGGCCTTGGCCTGGGCTGCGGCGTTCTTCTCGCCGGCCAGCGCCAGGATCTTGCCGACGTGCTCCTCGTAGGCGGCGCGGGTGGCGGCCATGCGCTTGTCGTCCAGCTTCAGGTAGTAGTCGCGGTCCGGCATGCCCAGGCCGCTCTGGCCGATATAGGTGGCGTACTTGGTGGACGCGCGCGCATCCTGGCTGACGAACACGCCGTAGGGCGAAGCCACGCCGATCTTCGCCAGGTGGGCGACCAGGCCCGGCAGGGCCTTCTTGTCCTTCAGCGCGCGGATGCGGGCCAGCTCGCCGGTGAGCGGCTTGTAGCCCAGGGTCTCGCGCCTGGCTTCATCCATGAAGCTCGCGTACAGGTCGGCGATCTTCTGGGTCTCGCTGCCTTGCTTCTTCGCCTGCGGGTCCTTCTGCGCGGCCTCGATGATGGCGCGCAGCTGCGGCGTGGTGTCGTCGCGCAGCTTCATGAAGGTGCCCCAGCTCGCCTTGTCGCCCGGGATCTCGGTGCTCTTCAGCCACTTGCCGTTCAGGTAAGTGAAGAAGTCGTCCTGCGGACGCACGCTGGCGTCGATGAACTGGGTGTCGATGCCGGAGATCGCTGCTGCCGCCGCCGGTTTTGCCGGCGCGTTGTCCGCCGCGACCGCCGCCGTGGTGGCGAAGGCGGTCAGGATGGACAGGGTCAGGGTGCTCAGAAGGTGTCGCTTCACGGGGTGGTCCTCACTTGCTGGGGGTAGTCGGCTGGTGCAGCCGGAAAATGTAGCATACGGCCATGGACTGGATCACAGTTTCGTCTCCAGGCGCAGGCCGACTGTTGCATAAGTGCGCGATCGGGTGCTCGTCAATACTTCCGGCAGGCTCACGCTGCGCGCCGTGTCGTAGTCCTGCGACAGCAGGTTGTTGCCGAACAGGCGGACCTGGGTCATGGCGGAGAATTTCCACAATGCGAACAGGTCGAGCTGGCGCTTGGAACCGGTGAAGGCCAGTTCCTCGTTGCTGACCTGAACCAGATAGTCCGGGGTCCAGTTCAGGCTCCCGCCCAGGGTCAGGGGCAGGCCCTTCAGGCGCCAGTCGGCGCCGAGGTTGGCGGTCTGCTCGGCCTGCCCTTCCAGGCGGTTGTGCGGCCCCTGGATGTCTTCGACGTCGCTCCAGAAGCGGCTGTAGTTCGCGCGCAGGTCCACGGCGGGCGCGTCGGCCATCAGGTCGGAGAGCTGGAACTTGGCTTCCAGCTCGATGCCGCTGGTCCTCGCCTTGCCGATATTGACCGGGCGCGAGATCCAGCGCGGGCCCTGGGCGGTCGGGACCTCGCTCACGGCACGGCGGATCAGGTCGTCGACATCGCGCACGAAGCCGCTGGCCGAGACGATGCCCGTGCGGCCGATGTAGTGCTCGTAGGCCAGGTCGATGCCGGTCGCCAGTTCCGGCTTGAGGTCCGGGTTGCCGCTGCGGTCGGGACGCACGAAGGAATTGTCGGCCGAGATGGTCGGCGCCGCGATCATGTCGTTCAGGGGCGCGGCGCGGTAGCTGCGCGTCAGGCTGGCGCGCACCTGGTCCTTGTCCTTGCCGGGGATGCGCCAGACCGTGTGCAGCACCGGGCTCCAGACCCGGCTCTCGTTCTTCACGCTGTTGGCAGTCCCTGAACTGGCCGTGCGGATGCCTTCCCAGCGCAGGCCCAGGTAGGCCGACCAGCGCTCGGTGATGTCGAATTCGTCCTGGGCGAACAGCGCGATGCGGCGCTGGTTGGCGGCCAGGTTGGCGCCCGATTCCTCGTACAGCGGGCTGCCGTCGTCTTCGGCCACCTGCACCTGCTTCAGGCGCGTGGCCTCGACGTCCCAGCCGATCGCCAGCAGATGACCCTTGGCGATCGGCGAGGTGTATTTACCGCCCGTGCTGGCGCCGCGAAAGCGCGTGTCGCCGCGGTCGTTGAACACGCGCAGCGGCTCGCCCGCGAAGCCGTAGGTACGGCGCAGGCTGCTGTTCTCGCTGTTGGCGCCGCCCGCGCCGAACTTGACGTCCAGCTTGGCGCCGCCGTCCATGCGGTGCAGCCAGTTGCCGAACACGCGCCCGAAGGTGGACTCGGAATCGGAGACCTGGTCCAGGCGCGCGTAGTCCGGCTCGCCGCCCAGGCGCGTGACCGTGTTGTCCAGGCGCGAGTCGTTGCGGTTCAGGCCCAGGAAGGGCTGGACCGTGAGCGTGTCCTTGTCGTCGAAGGTATACGTGAAGCGCGGCGAGGCGTGCAGGCCCTTGGAGCGCGCGTCGCTGCGGCCCTCGAGCAGCTGTTCGCTGTCGAGGCTGCCGTCGCGGCGTTCGGTGCGGTCGTAGGTCGTGCTCGCGTTCTCGTTGCGGCCCTGGCGCAGCATCACGTTGGTGAGCCAGCTCAACCGGCCGGATTTGCCCGGCATCGCCAGCGACACGTCGGGCGAATGCAGGCCGCCGGACACGCTGTCGCTGAGGCGGAACTGGATGTCCTTCTGCTGGTAGCCTTCGCGCAGCACGATGTTGATGGTGCCGGCGATCGCCTGGGTACTGTGTTCGGCGACCGGGCCGCGGATCACCTCGATGCGCTCGACCTGGTCGGGCGGCAGCGATTCGAGCGAGAAGCCCGGCGGCGGACGCTCGCCGTTGACCAGCATCTGGGTATAGCCGTTGCCCATGCCGCGCATGCGCACCCCGCCCCCGCCGCGGCCCGGCGGGCCGCCCATGGTCACGCCCGGCAGGCGCTTGAGGATCTCGCCGACATTGCTGTCGCCGTTGCGGTCCAGTTCCTCGCGGCCGAAGATCATCTTCGACGCCGTCGACAGGCGGCGCTGGTCGATGTCGTTGGCGCGGCTGCCGCTGATCGTCACTTGCTGCAGCTTGTCGTCGGCTGCGGGGGGCGCGCTCTGGCCGACATTCTGGCCGGCGTTCTGTTGCGCTCGTTGCGGCTGCTGCGGCCCCGCGGGGGCCTGGCTGTCCTGGCCGGCCGCGCCGGCAGGCAGGGCGGCACCAAGCAGCGCCGCGCAAGCCAGGGAAACATATGTATTCATTCGCGTTCTTGATCTTCGATAGCATGCCGTGGCGCGCAAGCGGCGCGCGGGCGAAAGACCATTCTAGCTGTTGAGAAACAGGCGGCGACCGGGATTAAATTTTTTTTACTTTTCGATACACGCGAGGCCGCGTTTTTCGCATATGCATGTGTTGGGGCGTGACAACAAGCCCAGATGCCGAGGACTGGCCTGGCGCCACGGCAGGTACAATCCAGGCAGAAAAAAGCCCACGGAGGGGGCCGTGGGCAAAGACCACTTCAAGAGTGGAGAGAGAGAAAAACTGGTAATGACTATAAGGCGGCGTTCCTCCCGTCCGCTTGCACTCTTACAATTGCTTACGCTCGTAAAAAGAGCGCTGTCCGCACGCATGTTTGCGCTTGCGCCCGCAACGCGCCGATGAACAGGTTTATACTGGGCTTGCGCTACCTCAGGGGTGTGCGGCGGCAAAAAAGCAGCAGCTTCATCGACGCGCGCAGCCACAACGGGTGACCCATGGGCTCCACATTCAAGAATTCCTGTCTCGTCGGCCTTGGCGCGCTTGCCGGCGTCGCGTTTTCGATGCAGTTCTCGGCCCTGGCCTACAAGCCGGTCGAGGAAGCCATGCCCATGGCCGAACTGCGCCAGCTGGCCGACGTCGTCGGCGTCATCAAGTCCACCTACGTCGAGCCGGTCGAGGACAAGGCCCTGCTGTCGGAAGCGATTTCCGGCATGGTGGCCTCGCTCGACCCCCACTCCGCCTACCTCGACCCGCGCGCCTACCGCGAACTGCGCGAAGGCACCGAGGGCCGCTTCGTCGGCCTCGGCATCGAGATTTCCGAAAGCGAGGACGGCTACGTCGAGATCGTCGCCCCGATCGAGGATTCGCCGGCCTACCACGCCGGCATCAAGGAAGGCGACCTGATCACGCAAATCGACGGCTTCCCGGTGCAGGGCGTGCCGATCGACGAGGCGATCAAGCGCATGCGCGGCGAACCGGGCACCCAGGTCACCCTGACCATCGCGCGCAAGGACGCGCCGGCGCCGCTGCGCTTCACCATCACGCGCAGCGAGATCGTCCAGAAGAGCGTCAAGGCGAAGATGATCGAGCCCGGCTACGCCTGGCTGCGCATCGCCCAGTTCCAGGAACCGACCGTGGACGACATGGCGGCCAAGCTGCAGGCCCTGTACCGCGCGAACCCCGACATGAAGGGCCTGGTGCTCGATCTGCGCAACGACCCGGGCGGCCTGCTGCAGGGCGCGATCGGGGTGGCGGCCGCCTTCCTGCCGAAGGACGCCGAGATCGTCTCGACCAACGGCCAGCTGGCCGACTCCAAGCAGCGCTTCTACGGCCGTCCCGAGTTCTACATGCTGCGCAGCGGCGCCGATCCGCTGGCCAGCCTGCCGCCCGTCTACAAAACCCTGCCGATGGTGGTGCTGGTGAACACCGGCTCGGCCTCGGCCTCGGAAATCGTGGCCGGCGCCCTGCAGGACTACAAGCGCGCCACCATCCTCGGCAGCCAGACCTTCGGCAAGGGCTCGGTCCAGACCATCCGCCCGATCGGGCGCGACGCCGCCGTCAAGCTGACCACGGCGCGCTACTACACCCCGGCCGGGCGCTCGATCCAGGCGCGCGGCATCGTGCCCGACTTCCCGGTCGACGAGACCGCCGACGGCGACGGCCTGAACGCGCTGCGCATGCGCGAGGCCGACCTCGAGCGCCACCTGTCGAACGACCGCGACAAGGAAGTGGCGACCCGCGAGGAAGACATCGAGGAGCAGATGCGCCTGCTGGCCGAGGCGCGCCTGCGCAAGCCGGTCGACTACGGCAGCGACGACGATTTCCAGCTGGCCCAGGCCCTGCGCCACCTCAAGGGCGAACCGGTCCAGCTGTCCAAGCGCGCCGCCGCCACCACCCTGGCCCAGGGCCACTAGGATGCCACCAAGGCCGGCGCCTGGCTTGCTCCCCGCCGCGCCGGACCGCCGGTTTCCACTTTTAGTACGACCGTGTAGAATTTGCGCATCTTACGGGCAAGTCCCGTTATTTCCATTGAAAGTTTGCCTATCATGAAACCTGTCGTCATCAGCGGCACCGGCCTGTTTACGCCTTCGCAATCCATTTCCAACGACGAGCTGGTGACGGCCTTCAACGCCTACGTCGAGCTGCACAACCGCGAGCACGCCGAGGCGATCGCGGCGGGCGAGGTGACGGCGCTGGAACCCTCGAGCAGCGGCTTCATCGAGAAAGCCTCGGGCATCAAGTCGCGCTACGTGATGGAGAAGGAAGGCATCCTGGCCCCGGCCCGCATGACCGCCCGCATCGCCGAACGCGGCGACGAGCAGGTCTCGCTGCAAGCCGAGATGTGCGTGGCCGCCGCGCGCGAAGCGATGGAACGCGCCGGCAAGACCGCGGCCGACATCGACATGGTGCTGGTCGCCTGCAGCAACATGCAGCGCCCCTACCCGGCCATGGCGGTCGAGGTCCAGGAAGCGCTGGGCATCGACGGCTTCGGCTTCGACATGAACGTGGCCTGCTCCTCGGCCACCTTCGGCATCGCCACCGCGGTCGACGCGGTGCGCAATGGCCGCGCACGCGCGGTGCTGATGCTGAACCCGGAAATCACCAGTGGCCACCTGAACTTCCGCGACCGCGACAGCCACTTCATCTTCGGTGACGCCTGCACCGCCGTGATCGTGGAAGCCGCCGAGACGGCCACCAGCGCCCACCAGTGGGAGATCCTGGACAGCCAGCTCAAGACCAAGTTCTCGAACAACATCCGCAACAACTTCGGTTTCATGAACCGCTTCGACGAAGCGGGCGTCGGCCAGCCGGACAAGCTGTTCCGCCAGCAGGGCCGCAAGGTATTCAAGGAAGTCTGCCCGATGGCGGCCGACATGATCGCCACCACGGTGCAGAACGCCGGCCTCGAGATCAAGGATATCTCGCGCTACTGGCTGCACCAGGCCAACCTGAACATGAACCTCCTGATCGCCCGCACCCTGCTGGGCCGCGACGCGACGCCGGAAGAGGCGCCGGTGATTCTCGACACCTATGCGAATACCTCGTCGGCCGGGTCGATCATTGCGTTCCACAAGTACCAGGACGATTTGCCGGCCGGGGCGAATGGCGTCATTTGCTCGTTTGGCGCGGGGTATTCGATTGGGTGCGTGGTGGTGCGTAAAAAATAAGCGTTGCTGGTCTGCTCATAAACCTGGGTCCCCGCCTGCGCGGGATGACGTGCTGAGGCAAAGGTGAAAGGACACCTAGCCTCAAAACCGTCATCCCCGCGCAGGCGGGGACCCAAGTTCCTTCGCGTACCGATAAGAGCTTAAAGCCGCGCCGCCAGCTCCGCCCCTTCCCGGATCGCCCGCTTCGCATCCAGCTCCGCCGCCAGCGCCGCGCCGCCGATCTTGTGGAAGCCCGGTCCTCCGTTGGTCCCTTCCGGCGGCATCAGTTCCGCCAGGCTCTCCTGCCCTGCGCAGATCACCACGTTATCCACTTCCAGCAGGCGCTGTTCGCCGCCGACCGTGATGTGCAGGCCCGCGTCGTCGATGCGGTCGTACTGCACCCCGGCCAGCATGGTCACGCCGTTGCGCACCAGGGTCGCGCGGTGCACCCAGCCCGAGGTCTTGCCCAGTCCCGCGCCGGGACGCGTGGTCTTGCGCTGCAGGAGCCAGACCTGGCGCGCGGGATGCGGCGGGGCCGGCGTGGCCAGGCCGCCCGGGGTCGACACCGACGGGTCGACGCCCCACTCCGCCATCCAGTGGGCGCCGGGCACCGGCAGCGGCACGGCCGGGTCGTGCACCAGGAATTCGCCCATGTCGAAGCCGATGCCGCCGGCGCCGACGATGGCCACCCGGCGTCCCACCGGTTTACCCTCGCGCAGCACGTCCAGGTAGCTCAGCACCTTGGGATGGTCGATGCCTTCGATCCTGGGCTTGCGCGTGGTGATGCCGGTCGCCACCACGACTTCGTCATAGCCCTCGGCCAGCAGCTGCTCGCGCGTGACGCGCTGGTTCAGGCGCAGCGTGACGCCGAGCAGTTCCAGGCGGCGGCCGAAATAACGGATGGTCTCGGCGAATTCCTCCTTGCCCGGCACGCGCATGGCGACGTTGAACTGGCCGCCGATGCGGTCCAGGCCGTCGAACAGGGTGACCTGGTGGCCGCGCTCGGCCGCCACCGTGGCCGCCGACAGCCCGGCGGGGCCGGCGCCGACCACGGCGATGCGCTTGGCCTTGACGGTCTTGCGGAAGACCAGCTCGGTCTCGTGGCAGGCGCGCGGATTGACCAGGCAGCTGGCGCGCTTGTTCTGGAAGGTGTGGTCGAGGCAGGCCTGGTTGCAGGCGATGCAGGTGTTGATCTCGTCGGTGCGGCCGCTGGCCGCCTTGGCCACGAAGTCCGGATCGGCCAGGAAGGGACGCGCCATCGACACCAGGTCGGCGCTGCCGCCGGCCAGCAGGGCCTCGGCCTCTGCCGGCATGTTGATGCGGTTCGAGGCCGCCACGGGGATGCCCACCTCCTTGCGCAGGCGCGCCGCCAGCTCGGCGAAGGCCGCGCGCGGCACCGAGGTCACGATGGTCGGGATGCGCGCCTCGTGCCAGCCGTAGCCGGTATTGAGCAGGTTGACGCCGGCCGCTTCCAGGGCCTTGGCGGTGGCCACCACCTCGTCCCAGGTATTGCCGCCTTCGACCAGGTCGAGCACCGAATGGCGGTACATGATGATGAAGTCCGGTCCGGCGGCGGCGCGGATGCGGCGCACCACCTCCACCGCCAGGCGCATGCGGTTCTCGATCGAGCCGCCCCAGGAATCCGTACGCTTGTTGGTGCGCGCGCACAGGAACTGGTTCAGCAAATAGCCTTCGCTGCCCATCACCTCGACGCCGTCGTAGCCGGCCTGCCTGGCCAGCTTGGCGCAGCGCGCATAGGCGCGGATGGTGGCTTCGATCCCGGCCTCGGTCAGGGGCTTGGGGGTAAAACGCGAGATCGGCGACTTGATGTTTGACGCCGACACCACGAAGGGCTGGTAGCCGTAGCGGCCCGCGTGCAGGATCTGCAGCACGATCTTGCCGCCTTCCTCGTGCACGGCGCGCGTCACCTTGCGGTGGTTGGGCAGGTCGCCCAGGAAGTTCAGGGTGCCGCCGAAGGGCAGCAGCCAGCCCTGGCGGTTCGGCGAGATGCCGCCGGTGACGATCAGGCCGGCGCCGCCGCGCGCGCGTTCGCGGTAGAACGCGGCCAGCTTGCCGTAGTTGTAGAAGCGGTCTTCGAGCCCGGTGTGCATCGAGCCCATGATCACGCGGTTCTTGAGGGTGGTGAAGCCCAGGTCGAGCGGCGCGAGCAGGTTGGGGTAGGCGGTGGTAGTCATCACGGCATTACACCGTGATTTCGTCGAGCCGTGGTTCTAAAATTCAGGCCAGGTGGCTTTCCCTGCTGCGCAGTTCCGCAAAAGCCTCGATGTTGCCGATGCTGACCGTCACCGGATGCAGGCTGGCGCCCGGCGTCAGCGAACGCCAGGCGAACTGCCATTCCTTTTCCTGGGAATGCATGGCGCTCTTCGAGAAGGCCGCGCCCAGGCGCGAGCGGGTGCCGTATTCGACCGGGCCGTCGATGCCGGCCCAGTTGGGCAGCAGGCGCTGCACCGCGCGGTGCAGGCGCTCGCCGAACAGCTCGGTGTTGTGGATGACCAGGCAAGTGTCGGCCGGCGCCAGGACGTCGAACAGGTGCTTGTCCCAGACCGTGGAGAAGGACAGGGTCAGGAAGCCGCCAGAGGGCTCGAGGCGGAACTGGCCGGCGCGCAGGGCCTCGTCCAGGTCGGCGTGCAGCGCGTAGCGGTGCAGGGTGGGGGGGCGTTGGTAGTCGTGCATAGGTTCTTTCGTGATGCGGCTTTCGATACTGCGCTAGCGCCCCTGCTGCAGGGAGTGCAGGTGCTGCTGGCGCATGAAGCGCGAGGCGATGAAGATCTCGCGCAAAAAATAAATGAAGCTGCTGATCAGGCCCATCATCGCGAACACGAAGCAGGCGGCGATGTACTGGTCGAGCGGAAGATTGGTGGTGTCGCCCAGGAACAGCATCGCGATGACCACGCACACCAGCAGGCCGCAGGCGGTGCTGGAGGTGATCGCGTAATTGATCAGGTGCGAGCGCTGGTACAGGGTTTCGAGTTCGGAGGCGTAGTCGCCGTTGGGGCTGACCGTGAGCCGGTCCTCGAGGACCCGGGTGCGGTCGATGATGCGCGCCAGGCGGTTGGTCAGGACCGTCAGCTTGGTGGCGACGCCGGTCAGGAGGAACACCGGCGCGATCGCCAGCTGGATGACGTGGCCGATGTCGCTGATCTGGATATTCATGGGAACGCGTTCGAATTGTTATGGTGCTTTGAGGCTAGTGTAGCAGCCCCCGGGGAGGGGCCGCCTTTCAATCGAAGCGGCCGTGGCGCTTGAACCCTTCGGTCGCCGCCACCAGGGCGCGCGCGATGCCGGTCTCCAGGGCGCCGTGCCCGGCGTCGGGAATCATGTGCAGTTTCGCACCCGGCCAGGCCGCGTGCAGGCGGTAGGCGGACAGCGGCGGGCAGATCACGTCGTAGCGGCCCTGGACGATGAGCGCCGGCAGGTGGGCGATGCGGCCAATGTCGCGCACCAGCTGGTCTTCCTCGACAAAGGCGCCATGCAGCATGTAGTGCGATTCGAGCCGGCCCACGCCCAGGTCGAGGGTATCGGAGGCGGCTTCCTCGGGTTGCGGCAGCAGGAACACGCGCCGGCCTTCGAAGCGGCTCCAGGCGCGCGCGGCCGGCCAGTAGACCGCGGGGTCCTGGCACAGCAGGCGGCTGGCGTAGGCCTTGAGCAGGTCGCCGCGCTCCGCATCGGGAATGGGGGCGACGAATTCCTCGTACAGCTCGGGGTAGAACCAGCGCACGCCGTTGATGAACCACTCGACCTCGTCCTTCGTGCACAGGAAGATCCCGCGCAGCACGAAGCCGAGGCAGCGATCCGGATGCGCCTGGCCGTAGGCCAGCGCCAGGGTCGAGCCCCACGAGCCGCCGAACACCAGCCAGCGCTCGATGCCGAACATCACGCGCAGGCGCTCGATGTCCTCGATCAGGAGCTGGGTGGTGTTGTTGCGCCATTCGCCCAGCGGGGTCGACTTGCCGGCGCCACGCTGGTCGAACAGGATCACGCGGTAGGCGCGCGGATCGAAGAAGCGGCGGTGCTGGGGCGACAGGCCCGCGCCCGGGCCGCCGTGCAGGAACACGACCGGGATGCCCTCGGGATTGCCGACCTCTTCCCAGTAGATCGTGTGCAGCTCGTCGACGGCGAGCATGCCCTGGCGGATGGGCTGGATCGGCGGGAACAGCGACGGCGGCGTGACGGGCATGGCGGCTCTTTGCAAGGGGACAGGAGCCGATTGTAACGTACCGCCCCGCCCTTTCAGAAGAAGGTATTCAGCGCGTAGCGCACGGTGTAGGCCTCGTCCACCGCCAGCAGTACCTGCCACTTGTCGAAGGTGGTGCAGGGATGCGAGATGCCGCAGCCGACCAGGTCGCCCACCGCCAGCGACGCGCACAGCGGATCGCCCTCGGGCAGGCGCAGGTAGGCGTGCTGGTCGTTGAGCTTGACGATGGCGCAGCCCGGCGGCAGCGCGCTCGGCGCGGCGGCGCCGCTGTCCGGACGGTGGCTGTAGAGCGGCACCGGCAGGTCGGCGTCGTAGGACGCGTCGCGCTTGCCCATGGTCAGGATCGCCAGGGTGGGCTCGGGGCGCGACTGCACCATGCTCCAGACTTCCAGCGCCGGGCGCAAGCCGTCCTCGCCCAGGCCTTCGCGCGCTTCGATTTCCGCCATGTGGCGCAGGTAGGTGCCATGGTCGGAGGTCAGGTAGCAGCCGCTGCGCAGCACCGCGCGCACCGGGCGCGACAGCCCGCCGACCTGGGAAAAGCCGCGCGCCACCAGGTCGAAATAGGCCGAGCCGCCGGCCGACAGCAGGATGTCGGGCGTGCCGAACAGGTTTTCTTCGTCGGCGGCGCGCACCAGCGCGGCCAGTTGCGCCAGGAAGTCGTTCACCGCGCGTACGTCCGCGTCCCGGTCGTTCGTCACCAGCAGGCCTTCGTAGCCCTCGAAGCCGGCCAGCGCCAGCCCATCGGCCGCGGCGACCTGGCGCGCCACGTCCATGGCCGCGTCCATCGTGCGGCAGCCGGCGCGCTTGCCGGCCAGGCCCAGCTCGACCAGCACCGGCAGCGGGCGCGCCAGCCCGGCCTCATTCACCGCCTGTGCCAGGCGCGCGGCGCCCTCGGTCGAATCGGCCAGCACCAGGCATTCGAAGTCGGGATCGCCGTGCAGCAGCTCGAGGATGGCCACGATGTCGGCCCGCGCCACCAGCTGGTTGGCCAGCAGCACGCGGCGCACGCCGAATCGGTGCGCCACCTGCACCTGGGCGGCGGTGGCCAGGGTGATGCCCCAGGCGCCGTTGGCGAGCTGGGCGCCGAACAGCTGCGGGCTCATCGTGGTCTTGCCGTGCGGCGCGAGGGTCACGCCGTGGCGCTCGCAAAAGCGGCGCATCCAGTCGAGGTTGTGGCGCAGCGCCGCTTCCTTCAGCACCGCGACCGGAAAGCTGGTATCGCCGCGCAGCACGTTCCAGCCCTGCACGCCGATCGCCCCCTGGCGCAGCGGCTCGCGCAAGGGCAGGCCCTTTGTGCCGGGATGCAGGAGTTGTTCGTCGAGGCTGGACAGGGCCAGCGCGCCATGCGGCAAGCTAGACATAAGGGGGTCCTCTTCATGCCGGTAAAAGACCGACATATTGTAAGTCCGGAGCGGCCGGGAAGGACAGGCGCTCACCAAGAGTCACCAGGGCGGCCAGCTTCCTGGATAATTGCCCCGTCCATTTTGGATATCTGCTCGGCTTCAATCATGTAACCTGGAACATCATAAGAAAATAAATAAACGCGCAAAATAGGCATTCCGCATAATCAATAAGAGCTCTGCATAGAATTATCCATCCAGGCCTGAAAAGCGAAATGAACTGCTATATTGATCCGGTATTTGCAATTTCGCCGATACGCTATCCACATAAAATATAATGGAGAATCACATGCAAGAACTGACCCAACAAGAAATGAATGAAGTCGGTGGCGCCGTGCCCCTGCTGCTGCTGGTCCGCGTCGGCGTTTCGCTGTATTTCTACATGAATGACGCGAAGTAATCCGAAGCATGATGCTATGATTCGGTGCGCAGCTGCATTCGCGTATTGACGGCATTTGATTCAAGCGGGGGCCTTGCCCCCGTATGTACTTCTGCTTCGACCTAACTTGTCGCGGCCATTCCGCACACCAGATTGCAGGCATGATCATTACCCTGTTGCGGATACGTTTCACGTTTTTCAGAGTAAACACCAAGGGTCTATACGACCGCTATCTCGACGTCTGCTTCCTGCTGGCCCTGCTGTTTGCGCCTGCGCTGCTGCAAACACCCACGCTCGCGCTGCGGCCTGTACTGGGTTTTTTTGAGCATCCGCTGGATATTTCGCGGAATCTGCTTCCGGTACTGGGATGGCTGGCGCTTGCCGTTGTATGGGCCCGGATTCACCGCGGCTTCATCCAGGGCGGACGGCTGGCCGAATTTGTCCGCAGTCTTGCGATCACCGGGCGCCAGCTGCACGTCGTCGATCTCGTCATGCTGGTCCTTGGCATGTCCGTCTTCATCGTCATCCTGGCCTGCGCCGCCTGGACAGCCCTGCACGCAAGCGACACCGCCGGCGCCGACGGGCGTTTCTGGTTTTACCTGCCTCTGTTCACCTTCCTGACACTGTCGCTCGCCAAGGACGTCGTGTATGGCGCACATGGAAAGAGCTTCGTGCTGCATCTGGGTGCGCTGCTGGCGCTACTCGCCCCCGCGGCATGGGAGGTGCTGCGCGAACCGCCGGTCCTGTGCGCCCTGTCGGCGTTCCTGATGGCCAATCTGGCCCGCACACGGGCCGAGCCACGCCCGGGAAGCCTTACCCGGCTGGCCTTCCTGGAAAAGCTGGCATGGTGCCCGCCGCTGGTGCTCATGGTGACCAATGTGCGCAGGTTCCTGAATACGCAGTGGCACGATTCGGTCTCGCGGATCCTCTGGGCCGGATTGCCGCTCGCATTCAGCTGGTGGCTGATCGTCATCGTCGGCAAGCGGGAGGACGCCCACCTGTTCGTGCATTTCGCGCTCGGAACCTTTACCGGCGTCCTGGCAGGCTCCTACCGTGCGCTGCTCGACAGCCGCGCCAAGCTGACCGCTTATGCGCGCAGTATCGCGCATGGCGTCCGCATCCTGGCGTTATGCGATCATGTTCTGGTGGCGGCATTGGGCGCCCTGATTTTGATTCCCTGGCTGGTATTGCTCAAAGCCCGGACGGATATTTTTAGCGGTATTTACCTGATCAAGCTTTTCTGTTTTTATACGGCGCTCCTGCTTATTCTCGGCAATAGCTGGATCCAGCTGCATAAAAGGACTGTCGTCGTCAAATTTTGCGTGGCCGCGGCCGGCATGTTTATTGGTGGAACCTTGCTATGATCCCCTCCCCTCCCGTATTGACCTGCAGTGGCCTGCGCAAGCGTTTCGGCGACAAACTGGTCTTCGACCACCTGACGCTGTCGCTTGGCGTGGGCGTGGTGGCGCTGACAGGAGAGAACGGTTCCGGCAAATCGACCCTGTTATCCCTGCTCTGCGGCATCCACGCTCCCGATGCGGGCGATATCGTCATTGCCGGGCATGACCTGCGGAAGGATCCGGTCCGGGCCAAAAGCCGGCTGGCCTTCGTCCCGGACGAGCCGGTTGCCTACGACTTCATGACGGGTTTCGAATACCTGACGATGATGCTCACCCTGAAGCGCATGCGCCCGGAGGAACACGATCCGGCCATCCTCGAACGCTTCCATATCGACCCCTACCGCCACCTGCAGTTCAAAGATATGTCCCTTGGCACCCAAAGAAAGTTCATGCTGGCCGGTGGCCTGCTGGGCAAGCCTGCGGTCCTGTTGATGGACGAGCCGACCAATGGCCTGGATGCGGCGTCCAAGGCCACCCTGGCGGCCTTGGTCAATGAGCGCCGCCACGATACCCTGGTCCTGTTCAGCACCCACGACCACGTCTTCATGGCAATGACCGAAGCGTGCGTACTGGCGCTGCCGGAAGCGGCGGCTGGACATGGCACGGTGGCGCTTGCCGTCTCCGCGTAGGCGAGCCGGAAAGGTCCAGCCGGATGGCGCCCGTGATGGCGCCCGAAACAAAAAAAGCCCGGGCGATTGCTCGACCCGGGCCCGAGAGCGCAAGGCGCTGATCAACGAGTGATCAATACATGTGCTGGCCGCCGTTGATGGCGATGTTGGCGCCGGTGACGAAGGCCGCTTCGTCCGAGGACAGGTAGGCCACCAGGCCCGCCACTTCTTCGGGCTTGCCAAGGCGGCCCATCGGAATCTGCGGGATGATCTTGGTTTCCAGGACTTCGCTCGGGATGTCCATCACCATCTTGGTGCCGATGTAGCCCGGCGAGATGGTGTTGACGGTCACGCCCTTGCGCGCCACTTCCAGCGCCAGCGCCTTGGTGAAGCCGTGCATGCCGGCCTTGGCCGCCGAATAGTTGGTCTGGCCGAAGGCGCCCTTCTGGCCGTTGACCGACGAGATGTTGATGATCCGGCCCCAGCCGCGCTCGACCATGCTGTCGCAGACCGGCTTGGTCATGTTGAACACCGAATCCAGGTTGGTCTTCATGACCGCGTCCCAGTTGACCTTGTCCATCTTCTTGAAGGTCATGTCGCGGGTGATGCCGGCGTTGTTGACCAGGACGTCGACCGGGCCGATGTCCTGCACCACCTGACGCACGCAGTCCTGGGCCGAGTCGTAGTCCGACACGTCGCAGGCATAGGCCTTGAAGTCGTAGCCCTGCTCGCGCATGCTGCTGAGCCAGTTATCCACCTTCGTGTTACCCGGTGAAAAAGTAGTAACGACCGTATACCCCAATGCAGCCAGCTTGATGCAGACCGCTTCACCCAGGCCGCCCATGCCGCCCGTCACTAATGCCACTCTAGCCATCGTCTTCTCCAGTGTTGGTATTCGTCGTTTCCCTATGCGCTACCCGTCTGTCAGTCGCGTTCGACCGCCAGCGCCACGCCCATGCCGCCGCCGATGCACAGGCTGGCCAGGCCGCGCTTGGCATCGCGCCTGATCATTTCGTGCAGCAGGCTGACCAGGACGCGGCAGCCGGACGCACCGATCGGGTGGCCCAGCGCGATCGCGCCGCCGTTGACATTGATCTTCGAGGTGTCCCAGCCCATTTCCTTGTTGACGGCAATGGCCTGGGCGGCGAAGGCCTCGTTAATTTCCATCAGGTCCACGTCCTCGTGGCGCCAGCCGGCTTTCTCCAGGCACAGGCGCGAAGCCGTGACCGGCCCCATGCCCATGACGGTCGGGTCGATGCCGGTCGAGGCATAGGCCTTGATGCGCGCCAGCGGCGCCAGGCCCAGCTCGCGCGCCTTGGACGCGCTCATCATGATCACGGCGGCCGCGCCGTCGTTCAGGCCGGACGCGTTGCCGGCGGTGACGCTGCCTTCCTTGTTGAAGGCCGGACGCAGGCTGGCCAGCGCTTCCAGCGTGGTGCCGTGCTTCGGGTATTCGTCGCTGTCGAACACGATCGCGCCCTTCTTGGACGGGATCTCGATCGGGATGATCTCGTCCTTGAAGCGGCCTTCCTTCTGGGCGGCCTCGGCCTTGAGCTGGGATTGCAGCGCGAACTCGTCCTGCTCGGCGCGCGAGACCTCGTGCTTGCGCGCGACGTTCTCGGCCGTTACGCCCATGTGGTACTGGTTGTAGGCATCCCACAGGCCGTCCACGATCATGGTGTCGGTCATCTTGATGTCGCCCATGCGGAAGCCGTCGCGCGAACCGTTGAGCACGTGCGGGGCGGCGCTCATGTTCTCCTGGCCGCCGGCGATGACGATCGAGGCATCGCCGCAGCGGATCGCCTGGGTGGCCAGGTGGGTGGCCTTGAGGCCGCTGCCGCAGACCTGGTTGATGGTGCTGGCCGGCACCGAATTGGGCAGGCCGGCCTTGATGGTGGCCTGGCGGGCCGGATTCTGGCCGACACCGGCGGTGAGCACCTGGCCCATGATGACTTCGCTGATGGCCGCGGGATCGATGCCCGTCTTGGCGAGGAGGTGGCGGATCACATGCGCGCCGAGTTCGGCGGCGGGGATCTTGGCGAGCGTGCCGCCGAACTTGCCGACGGCGGTGCGGCCTGCGGCCACGATAACTACGTCTTCCATGTCGATCTCCGTTCTGCCGGCCGTTCCGGCCGGGTTTGTCGAGATGGCGGCGATGCCGCCAGCATCCCTTGATTGGCGCCAGGGTTGCGAAACCCAAGCATATTACGTTCCGTGCCCTGCCCATGTTTGAGCAAAATCAATCTTATCAGCTTATTCACGGAATACAACCGCCGGTGAACCGCCTTTCGGCGGATGGCGCGACTTATTTTTTGGGTTTAGCAAAGCATCAATTTCCCCTAGGAATGATGCGCACGGTCTGACCTTTTCCGTAAATTTCACAGTAGAATGCACGAGCGCAACGCCAACCATTCCCGTTTTATGCCGAAAACCACGCTGCCCATCGAAATCAAGATCTCCACGGTCGTCGCCATCTCGACGATCCTGCACTCGGCCGATCCGGTGGCCATCGATGCGGCCCTGACCCAGATGACCGGGGGCGTCTCCGACTTCTTCGAGGACGAATTCGCGGTGATCGACGTGGCGGCGATCGCGCACGAGAGCCCGGCCATCGACTGGCCGGCCCTGGTTTCCCTGCTCAAGAAATACCGGCTCAACGCCGTGGCGGTGCGCGGCGCGACCCCGGCGATGGCCGAGGCGATCCGCGCCCACGGCCTGGCCCTGGACGACGGCTCGAGCGGCGCGCGCGCGCCGGAGAACGTGGCGCCGGCCGCTGCGCCGACCGCTGTTCCCGAACCCGCTCCGGCCCCTGCGCCCGAGCCCGCGCCGGCTCCCGCGGCGCCACCCCCGGCCATGATCATCGACACCCCGGTGCGGGCCGGCCAGCGCATCTATGCGCGCGGCGGCGACCTGATCATCACTGCGGTCGTCAACAACGGCGCGGAAATCATCGCCGACGGCAGCATCCATGTGTACGCGCCGCTCAACGGACGCGCGCTGGCGGGCGCCTCGGGCGACGCCGGGGCCCGCATCTTCGCCCTGTCGATGCAGCCCGAGCTGGTCTCGATCGCCGGCGTGTACCGCACCTTCGACGACGGATTCCCGAACGACCAGGCGCGCCAGCCGACGCAAGTCCGGCTGGTCGGCGACCGGATCGACATCCAGTCGCTGGCGCTGGCATCGACCCGCGCCTGAATCCCGCATTCACAGATATTGAAAAGGACCTTTTTGTGGCAAGAATTATTGTTGTGACGTCCGGCAAGGGCGGTGTGGGCAAAACCACCTCGAGCGCGAGCTTCTCGAGCGGGCTGGCGATGCGCGGCTACAAGACCGCGGTCATCGACT
The DNA here is from genome assembly GCF_036961685.1 of Massilia sp. DD77. NCBI lineage: Bacteria > Pseudomonadati > Pseudomonadota > Betaproteobacteria > Burkholderiales > Oxalobacteraceae > Massilia > Massilia sp. DD77. The sequence continues at coordinate 93,481 of NZ_JBAMDH010000001.1, read as the reverse complement.
TCGACGTCGGCCTGCGTAACCTCGACCTGATCATGGGCTGCGAACGCCGCGTGGTGTACGACCTGATCAACGTCATCAACGGCGAAGCGACCCTGCACCAGGCGCTGATCAAGGACAAGCACTGCGACAACCTGTTCATCCTGCCGGCCTCGCAGACGCGCGACAAGGACGCGCTGAGCGAAGAAGGCGTCGAGACCGTGCTCAACGAGATGGTCAAGATGGGTTTCGATTTCATCATCTGCGATTCGCCGGCCGGCATCGAGCACGGCGCCCTGATGGCCCTGACCTTCGCCGACGAGGCGATCGTCGTGACCAACCCGGAAGTCTCGTCGGTGCGCGACTCGGACCGCATCCTCGGCATCCTGCAGGCCAAGTCGCGCCGCGCCCAGAGCGGTTCGGAGCCGGTCAAGGAACACCTCCTGATCACCCGCTACTCGCCGAAGCGCGTCGAAGCCGACGAAATGCTTTCCTACCAGGACGTGCAGGAAATCCTGCGCATCCCGCTGATCGGCATCATTCCGGAATCGGAATCGGTGCTGCACGCCTCGAACCAGGGCAACCCGGCGATCCACTTCAAGGGTACCGACGTGGCCGATGCCTACGAGGACGTGGTGTCCCGTTTCCTCGGCGAGGAACGCCCGCTGCGCTTCACGAGCTACGAGAAGCCGGGCCTGTTCCAGCGTATTTTCGGAGCAAAATGATATGCCGCTGCTCAATTTCCTCTTCCCTGAAAAAAAGAAGAGCGCGACAGCCGCCAAGGAACGCCTGCAGATCATCATCGCACGCGAACGCAGCAGCCGCACGGGCCCGGATTTCCTGCCGGCCCTGCACCGCGAGCTGATCGAGGTGATTTCGAAGTACACCAAGGTCAACCCCGACGATATCAAGATCTCGCTCGACCGCCAGGGCAACCTGGAAGTGCTCGACGTGAACGTCGTGCTGCCCGACGCCTGATCCGTTCAAGGCACGTCGAAAAACCTGCTGCGCGTTGCGTGTGCGATCTGCGATGCTCATCGTACGCCTGTACGATTGCGCTTCTCGAACGCAACTGCTGCCGCTCGCGACGGTTTTTCGACGTGCCCGTAGGCGCTCCCGACAATGCCCGCCGCGTGCGGGCATTGTCGTTTTCAGGGCCGGCGTGAAGATCAGGTAATGATGAAGATCATGGCAGCGGCGCCGAACATTCCCACTGCCCAGATGACTTCATACTCTTCTTGCTGCAGCGGGGCTTCGATCATGTCCAGCTGTTGAATGTCCAGATTCATTTTTTATCCTTTCAGTTTATTAAGAAGTTATTTAAACAAGGTAAAACAACACAACATCTCGCGCATGCCGATTCATTGCAGGAACATACAACCACCCGCATCAATCAGCCTGCACGACTTTCCGGCAAATACATGGTGCCGATCAGCTTTTCATTCATGACAACCAGGTGACCTCAGCCGAATACGAGGATTTTTGCCGCCCAGGCGCCGTAGACGATGGCCAGCGGAAGCAGGCACAGGCCGATACAGGCGCCGGTGCTGCGCCCCGTCCAGACGCGCAGGCCGAGCACGGCCAGGACGCAGGACCAGAGCACCGACAGGTCGAGCCCGGCGGCGAAGCCGGCCCAGGGATGGCTGTTCGGCAGCTGCAGGAACAGGGTGTTGATGGAGACCATCGACAGGTCTTCCGGCGCCACGCGGCCGTCGGAGGTCAGGATCTGGAAGGCCATCAGCGGCAGCAGCAGCAGGCGCGGCACGCTGGTCCACACGCAGAAGGCGAACCAGTCGCGATAGCGCAGGCCGGTGTCCGTGATCTTGCCGACGATCGAGTAATAGATGGCGAACACGGCGAAGGAGAGCGGTGTGATGATCAGGGTCGCCGCCAGCGAGCTGTTGGTAATGAAGGCCGGGGTCATCATCGAGCGCGTCGATTCGCGCTGCTCGTCGCTGAAGTCCGGATTCGCAGCCAGGGTATGGTCGACCAGCCAGCCGAAATCGACCGTCTGGTAATACCACCAGTACACGAGGGCGGTGCCCAGGGTGACGGCGACCAGCGGCAGCCAGCTCGAGGTGCGCGCCCGGAGGCGGTCGAAAGCGGTGCTCGGGTCGAAGAACATACCCGACATGATGGAGAGGGGCGTAGCGGACATGAGGAACCTGCTAGTTAAGGGTGGAACACAAAATAAAGGTGGAACACATCAACGATGGCGACCGGCGGCGCGGCGTGCGGCTCAGCGCGCCGTCCATCCGCCGTCGATGACCAGGTTGTGGCCGGTGACCATGCTCGCCATCGGCGAGACCAGGTAATAGATGCCCCAGGCGACCTCTTCGGTCGTAGCGGCCCTGCCAAGCAGGACGCCCTGCTTGATTTCCCTGGCGACCTCCCCGGATTCGATGATCGACTGGTTCTGGCCGGTCACCACGAAGGTCGGGCTGATGGCGTTCACGCGGATGCCGTATTCGGCCCATTCGATCGCCAGCGCGCGCGTCAGGTTGATCAGGCCCGCCTTGCTGGCGCAGTAAGGTGCGCGCAGGCTGTTGCCGACCACGCCGTGCTGCGAGGCCACGTTCACGATGCAGCCGCGCTTCTGGTCGGCCATGACCGCGCCCGCGGCCTGGGCGCACATGAAGGCGCCTTTCAGGTTGACGTTCATGACCTCGTCGAACTCGTGTTCCTCGAGGTCCAGCGCCGGCTTCAGGATCTGCGTTCCCGCATTGTTGACGAGGATGTCGAGGCTGCCGAAGCGCCGCACCACCTGCTCGATCACGAAGGGAATCGTCGGCGTGGCCTTGACGTCGAGGGTGATCGCCATGGCCTCGGCGCCGAGCCCGTTCAGCTCCGCGACGATCTCGTCCGCCAGGGCTTTGCGCCCTGGCAGCTCGGTCACGACCACCCTGGCGCCGCGCTGGCCCAGCACTTGCGCGGTGGCGCGGCCGATGCCGGAACCGCCGCCCGTGATCAGCGCGACCGCGCCGTCCAGCCTGATCTCGCCCTTCATGCCGCCACTCCCAGCATGTGGATGCGGAAGGCCAGCAGCAGGAAGGCGCCCCACACCAGCAGGACCCCGCCCAGGGCGGAATAGCGCTTCAGTCCCGAGACGCAGACGAAACCCACCGTCACCAGCACCGAGATCCAGATGTCGAACATGTCGAAGGTCTTCAGCGCCTCGGCCAGGAGGCCGGATTCGGGAACCGGCAGCAGCCGGTGCAGGGCCAGCAGGCTCCCCACGCCATCGTTCCATCCGCCCAGGTAGGCGGCGCCGCGCGACAGGTGGTCCAGCAGGGCCGGGGCCGAGGCCAGCAGCAGCATGCCGAACACGGCGCGGTAGCTCGGCTTGCCGCCCAGGATGTAGGCGACGATCAGGAACAGCACCGCCAGCAAGGCCACCATGAGCGTATAGCCCATCGACGACAGGAAGATCGTGATCGCCACCAGGTAGGGGGCGGAGCCGGCGGTCAGGTGCGGCGAGGCGGCGATGGCCTTGGCCGCTCCTTCCGAGAAATGGCTGTAGATCGACAGCGAATACAGGAACTCGATCAGGATGAAGGCGACGACCAGGCGCGAGACCTTGATGTCGGCGAGACCGGTAAACACCCGCTTGGGCTGCCACAAAACACCGTAGAGTGCATGCATAAGGATTCCAGATTCAAATGACGGATGCGCTGGCGAAGGCGGGCCGGATCGCCGGCCCTTGCCTTCAGCAGAGCGTAGCCAGGACTTCGTTCAGGATGTCGAGCATCACGGCGACTTCATCGTCGGTGATGGTCAGGGCCGGGAACAGGCTCAAGCCCGCGTCGAAGTGGTACACCAGCAGGCCCGCCTCCTGGCACAGCAGGCGCACGCGCGCCGACTCCTCCGCGCTGAACGGCTCGCCGCCGTGGACATGCGCCAGCTCGATGCCGATCATCATCCCCAGGCCCCTGACCTCGCGGATCACGGGGCAGCCGCTGTTCGCGAGTTCGCCGCGGATGTGGGCGCCCAGCTCGGCCGCACGGCGCTCCAGGCCGTTCCCGGCGATGAAGTCCAGGGTCGCCAGGGCGGACACGCAGCCCACCGGATTGCCGTCCTGGGTACAGCCGTACTGCAGGGCGAGCTGCGCCGCCGAGATCGGCTGCACCACATGCTCGGCGAACAGGGTTGCCGCGAGCGGGAAGTAGCCTCCGTTCAGCCCTTTCGACAGGGTGATCACATCCGGCGCCAGGTCGAGCAGGTCGGAGGCGAACATGGCGCCGCAACGCCCGGTGCCGGTCGCGACCTCGTCGGCGATCAGGAGGGCGCCGTGCGCGCTGCACAGGCGCCGCACCTCGCGGCAGTACTCCTTGCTGGGGACGATCACGCCGCCCGATCCCAGCACGGGTTCCATGATCAGGGACGCGACGTCGCCCGCATGCAGCGCGCTGGCGAGGGCGTCCAGCGATACCCCTTCGCGCAGCGGCGACGGGATGGTCTGTACGTGCGGCGGAAAGTCTTCGGACTTGGCCACCTCGCCGGCCAGGATGCCGCTCACGCCCATGCCCAGGCCGGAGCAGCCGTGGTAGCCCAGGTCGAAACCGAGGATGCGCTTCTTGTCCGGCGTGCCGCGGGCGCGCTGGTAGATGCGCGATACCCGCAGGGCCACCTCCACCGCGCTGCTCCCGGTCGTCGACAGGTACACGTGCTGCATCCGGCCCTGGCTGAGTTCGACCAGGCGCGTGCTCAGCCGCTCCGCCGGCGAATTCGTGGCATGGAACAGCGACGAAAAGCTCAGCTCCTGCAACTGGGCATGCATCTGGCTCACCAGTGCCGGATTATTCAGGCCGACGGAGGTGTTCCACAGGCCGCTGACCGCGTCCAGGTATTCCCTGCCCTGGCGGTCGGCCAGGTTCACGCCCTGGCCTTTCCTGACATGGAGAGGACTGGCAAGGGCCGGAACCGAAAAAGGACGCCATAGATTACTCACGACCACTCCCCATCAGGATTTCAATGAACGAACATAGCTGCGCGCGCGCACGGCGAAGCGGACCGCGTACACCGTGCACAGCGCAATGACGCAGGCCAGGCCCAGCTCGGCGGAGATCAGCGACACGTACTTGTGGATGGTGTAGCCGCCCAGCACCAGGAACAGCACCGTGGCGACCATGCTGCCGATGCCGAAGCCCGCCAGCACGGCCTTGAACGGAGCCGCGGTAGGCTGCTTGGCGCCGATCGCGCGCCGCACCAGGCGGTCGACCTCGCTGAAGCCCTTGGTCCGCAGGTTGGGTTCGTCGAGCACGTGCACCAGCATCCAGTAGCCGTCCAGCTTCACGAAGGGGAAGAAGTTGAACAGCGCGATCAGGGCATTGAAGAAGCTGAAGTGCAGCAGGGCCGCGCCGCCGGTCACCGTCCATGCGACGAAGACGAGCGCGGAGACCAGCAGCTGGACGAAAATGCCTGCCGCCGCCACCGCCAGCTTCTGCTCGCGCGAGCTGAAACGGTAGCTGTCGCTGATGTCGCAATAGACGACCGGCTGCAGGTAGAGCAGCATCAGGCCGATCTTGTGCACCTTGCCGCCGAAATGCTTGCATGCCGCGGCATGGGCCAGCTCGTGCACCGCGATCATCGCCAGGATGGCGACATAGATGCCGACCCAGTCGAGTACCGACAGGCCGCTGTCGGTCAGGATGGATACACCGGCCAGAACGCCCGGATCGGCGATCAGGACGAATACCGGGCTGAGCAGTATGAGCAGGTAGCACAGCAGGGCCGGACGGGAGAACAGCGCGTGCACGATGCCGATATGGCGGTCGAGCAGGTCGTTCGGATCCAGCAGGTGGAAGCGCCACTTCGCGTTGCCGGTCACGAAGTCCTGGGCGCGCCCGGACAGCGACCTGGCGGCTTCCGGTGGCACATGCTGCCCCGTCAGCTGCAGCTGCTCGAGCTGGTCGAGCAGGTAGGCCACTTCCTCGGCCGAGAAGCCGGCGCAATTATCGGCCTGCAGTTCGGCGCGCGTCTTGCTGCCGTCGAGCGCGGCGAGGAAGCTGGCTTCCCGCTGGCCCAGCTTGAAGTATTTGCGCGTCGCCGCATTGTGGACGATGCAGCTGCCCCCTTGCGGGGGATCGACGATCACGTCGGGATTTTTCGCGGGAAGATGGGCTTGCATGGCTCAGTTCCCCGGCGCCGCGGTCACGAAGTAATGGGTGTCGTCGGCGTGGAATTCCTCGACCATCTCCAGGCCGGTCGCCGCGGCGTGGCGGCGCAGCTCTTCCGGTTCGATCCAGGCTTTCGTGCTGCTCGACATGCTGCGCCGGGTCTCGCCATCCCAGCCCACGAATTCACGGTAGACGTTCAGGGTGAAACGCATTTCGTCCGGAAAAACGCGCTGGCCGAGGATGACGAATTCCTGGCCGTCCTTGTCTTCGTGCGACAGGACGTCGTGGTAGTGATCGAAGTTCTTCCAGCGCCCGCCGCTGAAATCGACGACGTTGAAGACGAACTTGCCGCCCGGGTTCAGGTGCCGGCGCACGCAGTCGAACAGCCGGCGGCGCTCGTCGGCGCTCAGGAGCAGGCTGATGCTGGTCGTGCCCAGCACCACCAGGTCGTAGCGGTCCTCGAGCGTGAATTCGCACATGTTCCCCTGGAAGAAGCGCAGGCGCTCGCGCACTTCCGGGGGCTCGGCGGCCAGGCAGTCGCGCGCCAGGCCCAGCATCCCGGAAGACAGTTCCAGGCCGTCGACCCGCGCGCCCAGGCGCGCCAGGCCGATGCCGATGCGTCCCGAGCCGGAAGCCAGGTCGAGCACCCGCCCTTCCTTCGGCAGGAAGCGCACCAGGTGCCCGACGTCGGACAGGTCGTTGCCGTTGTAGCGGTCCCAGAAATCCGCGAACTGGCCGTCGTACAGGTCGCCCTCGAGCCGGTCGATGATCTCGAGCTGGCTCAGCTTGGCGAAGATGCCGTGGTAGCCGCCGGATTTTTCTTCGTTCGCATCACGCATGGATCACCCCTTGTTCGCGCAGTTTGTCAAAGCCCTGGAGCAGGCCGGCATGCGCCTCGTCGGCGCCGATCGAGAATTTCTGGGCCAGCGAGGCCGACAGGTCCGCCTCCTCCGCGCCCGCCCACCAGCCTTCGGCCATCACGGCCAGGGGCTCGCTCAGGCGCAGCACCTTGCGCGTGCCGCGCCACCAGACCAGGTGCTGGCCCAGCATGTTCACGAACACCGGACGCTTGCCGCTGCGGGCCTGGCCGACGGGGCCGCGGTAATACTGCAGCGGCAGGCCGTCGAAGGACACCTTGAGCGCCACGCTGTCCGCCGGCAGGTCCTTGAAGGTCGGCGAGCACAGTTTCGCGAAGCCGTACAGTTCCAGGTAGAGCGAGCTTTGCTGGTAGCGCTTGCGGAATTCGCAGTAGCGTCCGCCCCATTCGCTGGGCAGCTGGGTGCAGTGGCTGCAGGAGTCGCGCACTTCGCAGGTCGCGCACTCGCGCCGGCCCTCTTCCAGCTGCTGGTGCTGTTTCACGCGGATCACGATCTGGTCGTAGTCCTCGCCGACTTCGCCGATGCTGCCCGAATCGCGGCAGCTGCTCAGCTTCATGGACTCGTCGACGGCGATACGGCGCAGCATCGGCAGGCGGCAGCCGCCATAGCTCATCCAGCGGCAGCTGTTCTCGAAATGCAGGTTGTGGCGCGGGCTCGGCACCGTGATGGCGCCGTTCTCGTGGAAAGCATGCAGGTGGCGCTCGAGCTCATCCGCATCGCGCGCGGTCCGCATCGTGATGAAGGCGGTTTCATCGGCATGCCCGTTCATGGCGTGCAGGTCGCTGAAGGCCACATAGCGCATCGCCTGGCGGGTCGTTTCGACGCCGTCGAAGGTCATCGAGGCGGCGCCGTCGCTGGCATGGCCGAGGGCGTAGGTGTGCTTGGGCCAGCCGGAGGTCTCGAGACTCAGCGGTGCGATGAATTTGTCCAGGTGCTCGGACACCCGGCCAGGTTCGCCGCGCAGTACGGCGGCGCTGCGGATGTCCATGCCCGACCCGGCCCAGGAGTAGACCTCGGCCCGCGCCGCTGGGGGCATGGACAGGGGGAGCTCCAGGTGATAGATGCCCGGCGTCTGCTTGGCATCGAAATAGAATCCGGTATGCAGGACGATGTTGCCGTTCTTGCCGTAGATCGAGGCCCTGGCGTAGCGGTCTTCCGCGCTCTCGGCCGGCACGATCTGCAAGGATCCGGCCTGGGCGCGGATACGGTCGGGGATGTCGCCGCTCACGACCAGGCGCGCCACGCTGGGCAGCGCCAGGGCCTGGAGCACCTCGTCGCTCAGGGCCGCCGCCTGGACATGCAGTTCGAACCGGGCGCCTTCGACCGCGCCGAAGCGGGAGGCGATCGCCAGCAAGTCGGCCGGGCCCTGGCGCAAGGCCTCGAACACGATGGCCGTGCCGCTGGCCGGCCGGTTCGCCGCCAGCCACTCCAGTTCGGCGATGGTGAGGGCCTGCGGCTGGTCGGCCGTCATGCCGAAGCGGCCGACGTCTTCCGCCGCCAGCAAGCCGGACAGATAGGGGGAGTGCAACTGGACGCCGGCTTGTTCGCCGGTGCAGGCTTGCAGGACGTCCTCGATGCCGGCCGCCGGCAGGAATTGGCCGAGAGTGGCCGCGCGCTCGGCCAGGACAGGATTCGCCCCCTCCACATTGCCCCAAAAGGTGACGGACACGGTCGGCCGCAGGACCTTGAGCTCCTTGACCAGTTCGCAGACCGGGCCCAGGGTGTCGGGGGAAACGAAGATCAGGTAGCCATCGGCGCGCATGCGCGCCAGCTGGCGGGACAGGTCGAGCACGCGCCCTTCGCTCTTGCCCGCATACAGCTTGGCACCGATGCCTGCAGCGATGAGGCTGGCCGCCAGTCGGGCGTCATCGAGTGCATAACGGAAAGCGGCGACATGCCGGCCATCCAGGACGATTCTTGCGAGACCAACTGAATTTGCACTTAACATTTCAAACCTGCTAATGATATTTCTTATCCTGCGGCTGAATCCAAACTGCTGATTGGCGCCAACTAGCAAAACCGCCTGTCATGAACTGCCCGCTCCAAGACGTTTTTACAGACTTGTCTTCCAATGTCGCTCGTCTTGATCCCACCACCCCCAAGAAGCCCTACCCTTACCGCATCATCCTCGTTCGCTGCCCGGTCATTGCCAGGACAGTCATTCTTGTTTCAAGACCACATGCCGTCGACCTGCACCGCTTGCCAATGCGGGAGAGGACATGGTCCTCTCCCACACCAGTTACCTGATCAGGATCAGGTCACGATGATGCCGGCGCCGATAGCGACGACGGCCAGGAAGCCGGTCCAGTAGTCGTTGCTCAGCGGAGCTTCGAGCTCTTCCAGTTTTTCGATCGACAGATTCATGATGGGTCCTTGATTTTTTAGGTTGTTATTCAGCTGGAGGCTGAATCAGGTCACGATGGCCGCGCCGATGTAGTAACCGGCGATCAGGGCTGCGCCGCCGATCATGCCCCATTCCATGTCGGTCAGCGGTGCTTCGACTTGTTCCAGCGTTTCGATTTGCAGATTCATCTTATTTCTCCTCTAAGTTAAGTGACGGCTTTAACCACTAGAAAGTGGCGTGGCCTATTATTAGGTGATCAGCATGCCGGCGATAATGCCGACTTCCAGTGCGATGATGGTGTATGCAATACCGTCAGCAGTGCTGATCGGGGTTTCTTGCACGTCCAGAGCTTCGATTTGCAGGCTCATAGTTTTTCTCCGTTTTAAATATGAAACATCGGCGCCGCCGGAGCGGCGCCCCCTTTTTATCCCGAACAGGATTCGGGAAGATTCCCCTTACGTTTGCAAGACAAATCTGAGAAAAATAGTAGCCCAATAAATTTTTACGTACAACAAATTTTGCGCGAAATATGCAGACAATTCAGCGAGCATATAATCGGTTTTTATGCATGGGAAATCGACAAATTGTTCGGCATTATGTAATCACGCGAGCGCGCCGAATAACATGGCGCACATGAAAATCGACGATTGAAAAAACAATACGCCATTCTCACGCATGTTATTGCGCGAGAATGGCGTATTTAATTTGCGCAAATAAACCCGGCGCGCGATCGGCGCCGAAATATTTACCCTGCAAATGGCGCATGACCGGAGATGGATCGGCATCCTCCATTTCTTCGCAAAAGGCGCCCTACATTATCCCGGACTTATCGGCATACCTGCTCCATATTCATGCGTATTCGACTTTCGGACAATCTGATGCAATAGTGAATAATCAAAGCCCGGCATTTCCCCCGGCCAGGATATGAACAAGGCCGGTTACAGGCCGAAAGCGGTGTCCAGGCCCGGGCAAAAACATTTGACCACGACCACAGGCAGATCGGGCGGACTGATGACACAGGAATACAGCCTGTCGCATCCCATGCGCCTCAATCCCTGCACCAGCTTCTGGAGTTCCTCCGCGGTCGAGCGCGACGCCTCGCCCGCCCGGTCATGGATCGGCAGGTATTCGTAGTCGATCGGTTCCAGGCGCTCGCGCAGGCTGGTCAATGCACCGTGCGCACGCAGGCGCTGCCTGTCCATCGCCTGGGCGTCGAAGGCGGCGGCCTGCTTGGTGGTCATCACGGTGCGCGGCGCCGATGCATCCTCGCCAGCCTCCCCCGCGCCGTTCACGGGGCACAGCGCAAGGATCTGCACGGCTTCCGCCAGTGCGCGGGCCATGGCGATCTGCGGATCGGGGTTGGCGCCGAAGCCCTCCACGGCGGCGCGCCTGGCCGCATCGTAGGGAAGATCGAGAAAACAGACGAACACGGCCACGTCCGCTTCCGAGGACACGTGCAGGAACTCGGCGCTGATGTCCTTCTCCTTCAGTTGCCTGAGGCAGCGCCAGAGGTTCTCCGCCTCCGGCGGCGGGACGACGCGTTCATGCTGCTGTCCCGAGAGCGCGGTGGCGCCGATACCGAAACGATACAGCGCGGCAAGCGCGTGACGCTCGAGGAGTTCGCCGATCGCATGGCAGAGCGCCTCGGGAACCGAGTTTCCGCTGGCAATGCCGTTCGAGGAAGCCGCACTGCGCTCGCCGTCGGCGGCCAGGCCGAAAAACACGTCGCGCGCATCGATCCAGACTGCCGATCCGCTGCGATGATCGACTCCCCGGACCAGCTTGCCCTCGCCGCTCCTGCCGCTTCCGTCCGCCGTCTCGTCCTTGCGCCCCAATAAGTCGGCGGTGGGGACGAGCGGCAAGCTTCCCGCGGCGGAGGCATGCAGCAGGCTGGGGTCCGCATGCTCGAAACAATGCACCTCGAGGGCTTCCATCAAGCCCGAGACCATTGCTTCCGCCCGGGTGTAGCCCTTGCCCGCGTTGAAATACTCCGAGCGGATGTCCTCGCGCATGACCTGGAATGCGGGACAGGCGGGCACGCCGTCCAGCGTGATGTCGATAATCTCACTGACGCCGAATCGCGACAGCACCGGCCTGATTTTCTTCAGCGTGCCGATTGCCGAGGTTTCCCGCAGCGAGGTATTCAGCTTGCGCATCCGCCCGCCATCCTGCAAGGACTCGTTGCCGGCCAGAGCAATTAATTCGTCAAGCGCGCCGGCGCCGGGCAAATCGCCGCCGCGGGATATAGTATCTCTAGCCATTATTATTGATGATCATCGCCGGAGGAAATAAGAATATGCAGCGCGCCGTCAAATTGATTCAGGCGTGCGCAGCCCCGCGCCGGCCGACTGCCGGCGCCTGGATAAACAGAAAAGGATAATCTGACAGCGCGGGTCGTCTTATTTCCCGAACCTGTCGTCCTTATTGGAGGTATTCTTTTTTCTAGACAGCATGCTGATGACCAGCACTGCGATTCCAACCACGAACAGGAAGCCACCCCAATATGCGTTGCTCAGTGGTGCCGCCATCGTTTCAAGCTTTTCGACTTTCAACTTCATCGCTCCTCCGGTCATCGTATTCCCGACTGCGTTTCGTTTTCTGCCTTGCTTTGCCTGCGCTTTCATTGCGAAATGCGCACGTGGCGCAATGCCGCTGTATGCAGCACTGCTATTCATGCTGCATCGATCGGCTGTTCATGTATTGTCTTTCTTTCATTTGATGCCGATCAATGCATCATTTCTTGAGGTAAATATATCGACCACGTAACCCCAGTGCAAGCGAAATTTAGGAAGCAACACATAATATGCACGTCGCGTATTTCCCGTTGTTTCGCTAATAGTTCTTTTTACCCATGCTAGAATTTTTCTTCCAGGAACTCTCCGGTGATGTGATGATCGAAGTCAAAAATCTCTCCAAGCGTTTCCGTCATGTGGAGACAAAAACGGCGACCCGGCGCGACGTGCGGGAAGCGGACGGATGGTTCAAGGCGGTGCGCGGCGTCAGCTTCCATTGCGCACCGGGCGAGGTACTCGGACTGCTGGGGCCGAACGGCGCCGGCAAGACGACCACCTTGCGGCTGCTTGCCACGGCGCTCAAGCCGGACAGCGGCGCGATTTCGATCAATGGCGTAGACGCGGTCGCGCAGCCGATGGAGGCGCGCCGGCAAATCGGCTTCCTCTCGGGTTCCACCGGGCTGTACGGGCGCCTGACCGTCAGGGAAAACGTCGAGTTTTCCGGAAAACTGCATGGCATGCGCGGGCAGGACCTGAAGCGGCGCTGCGACGAACTGTTCGAACTGCTCGACATGCATGACTTCGCCCACAAGAAGGCGGGCCAGCTATCGGCCGGCATGAAGCAGAGATGCGCCATCGCGCGCACCGTGCTGCACGACCCGAAAGTGATCGTGCTCGACGAGCCCACCACGGGGCTCGACGTCATGGCCGCCAAGACCCTGATCGACTTTATCGGCAACTACAAGCGCCGCCGCGTGCCGCTCATTTTCTCGACCCACCACCTGCACGAGGTGGAAAAGCTGTGCGACCGCGTCTGCATCATCAACCGCGGCGAAACGGTGTTCAACGATACGACGGCCGCGCTCCGGCAGGCCGGCGGCGCCGGCGGCTTGTTCGACGGATTCATCCAGGTAGTCAACGGGGGAGCTTGAAACAATGTGGACGATTTATCTGAAGGAGATGCGTGAACTCCTGGGCGAAACCAAGACCCTGATCTTTACGGTTTTGATCCCCGTCTTCGCGATTCCCGTCCTGACCCTGGGCTTCGGCTTCATCGCCACCAAGCTGTCGGAACAGGCCCGGAACAACGTGATGGAATACGCCATCATCGGCGCGCCCAACGCCCCCGGGCTGAGCGAGGAGTTTGCCAAGGACAAGCGCTTCCGCGAGGTGCGCCTGAGCCCGGCCACCAGTGTGAAAAAGGCCATCGAGGACGACACCGTCAAGTTCGTGCTGGAAGTGCCGCCGGGGCTCGACACCGCCCTGCAGGCGAACCAGCAGGCGCGCCTGCGCCTGCACTTCAATGCCGCCTCGTCCGGCGACGTGACCCGCAAGCGGGTCTCGGCCGTGGTCGAGGCCTATGGCAAGAAGCTGCGCGAGCAGCAGCTGTCCTCGCTGCAGCTGAACCAGTCGCAGCTGGACTTCGTGCTGCTGCCGATCGCCATCGACGAGCAATCGACGGCGAACCAGCGCGAGCGGATCGGCGCGCTGGCGGGGGGCATCCTGCCCTACTTCCTGATGATCGTCTGCCTGATGGCCGCCATGTATCCATCCATCGACCTGGGCGCCGGCGAAAAGGAAAACGGCACCCTCGAAACCCTCCTGCTGGCGCCGATTCCGCGCAGCCACGCCGTGATGGGGAAATTCATGGTGCTGCTCACCATCGGCTTCACGTCCTCGGTGCTGATGGTGGCGAGTATCGGCGTGCTGTTCGGTCTCTTCGGCAGCGCCGTGGACCGCGACCTGGCCGAGATCGCCTCCGCGATCAGCTTCACCGACTTGTGCGCGCTGGCGCTGATGCTGCTCCCGGCCTGCGCGATGTTCGCCTCGGTGCTGCTGTCGATGTCGATTTATGCCCGCAGCTATAAAGAAGCGTCAGGGATGATGCAGCCCATGCTCATGCTGACCATCCTCCCGGTGGTGCTGGCCATGCTTCCCGGCGTCGAGCTGAACTGGATGTGGGCGACCGTCCCGTTGACCAATATCGCATTGGCAATGAAAGAAGTCGTCAAGGGGACGCTCGACTACCGCATGCTGGTGATGATCATGTCCTCCAGCATCCTGATCGCCGGCGCCCTGCTGATGTGGTGCCGCTGGTGGTTCAGCCGCGAGGAAGTCCTGTTCCGCGATTAAGCATGCGGCCGCGCCCCGGCGTCCTCCGCCAAGGGGGCGTGCCGGGGGACGCCGGGGAACGCCAACCCGCCTACATGACCGGCATCGGCGACTCGTTACCGAACTCCTCCTTGCCGGCCGCTTCCAGCTCGCGCGCCACCTTGGCGCAGGCTTCCACGTGCTGGTCGCCCATTTTCTTGAACAGCGCGTAACCGATCGCCGCCGAGGCCAGCTGTCCGGCCAGCGGCACGAACTTGGCGGTCGACTTGGCCGCCATCTTCCCGGCCGAGCGCTTGAACAGGCCCATGATGAGCCTGCGCGTCACCATCTTCCCGACCATCATGCCGCCCACCGAGGCCGCTGCCTCGTAGGCGATCCTGCGCAGGCGTGGGGTCAGGCGTTCGATCTGCTTCTGGGTCAGCCCGAATTCCTTGTTCACTTCGTCCACCACCACGGCGAACCCGGTCGCATCCGACAGGATGTCGATGCCGGGCAGCGGAATCGCCGCCACCCCGGCCGACATGGCGGCGCGTTTTTTCACGATCTGCAGGCAGCGCTGGCGCGCCTGCTCGATCTGGGTCCCGGTCACGGGCACACGTCCCGATTCGTCGATCTTCGGTTTACGTCGGAATAACATGTCGTCACCTCGCGTATCTGTTGTAAAAAGTCGTCGATTCGAATGTACTCCTAAGGGTGAAATTGCTCAGTGGTCCCTTTCACACAACAGATAAGTAGTTGCGATTGTAAATTCCGTGTTTATCTGTAGCACTATTTTGTGAAAGTCTGATATATTTGGTTTAACCATGTAGGACTCTTCCTACAAAGGCAACCTTTCTAAAAGCGTCAACATGAAGATCGCAGTCCTCGAGCAAGACCGTAGCCAAGCAGACCTGATCTGCCAGGTCCTGAGCGCCGCTGGCCACAGCTGCCAATCCTTTGATAGCGCGAAGGAATTGCTCGGGCAGTTACGCAAGGACAGCACCGATCTGCTGGTCATGGACTGGAACGTGCCCGACATGGAAGGCGCCGAAGTGCTGCGCCGGGCCAAGGAAAAACTGGCGCCGAACGCGCCGGTCGTGTTCCTGGTCGGCAGCAATGCCGAGGACGACATCATCGAAGGCGTGAGCGCCGGCGCCGACGACTACCTGGTCAAGCCGCTGCGCCGCGGCGAACTGGTGGCCCGCGTCTCGGCCCTGCTGCGCCGCGCCTACCCGTCGCAGAACAGCGCCGAGCAACTGCAATTCGGTCCGTATATCTTCGAGACCCGCCCGGGCCGCCTGCTGAAAGACGGTTCGGTCATCGACGTGACCCAGAAGGAATTCTCGCTGGCGCTGCTGTTCTTCCGTAACATCGGCCGCCCGCTGTCGCGCGCCTATATCCACGAGTCGGTCTGGGTGCGCGATACCGACGTGCCTTCGCGCACCATGGACACCCACGTCTCGCGCGTGCGCAACAAGCTGCACCTGCGTCCGGAAAACGGTTTCCGCCTGGTCCCGGTGTACAGCTACGGCTACCGCCTGGAAAAGCTGGGCGCCTGAAACCCTGCTGGCGGCAGGGTATAATGCTGCATACCTGTTGACCCCCGTCCCAGAATGCAACTCCTCGCCGTCGGCCTGAACCACACCACCGCACCGGTCTCGCTGCGCGAGCAGCTGGCGCTCGCGCCCGACCAGCTCGGGCGCGCGGTGCAGGCGGCGCGCAGCTGGTTCACGCGCCAGGGTTCGACCGGCGCCGAAGAAGCGGCGATCCTCTCGACCTGCAACCGCACCGAGCTCTACGCGGCAAGCAACCTCCCGCATCCCCTCGACGCCTCGGCCCAGTTCCTGGCGCATTATCATGCGCTCAACTACGCCGAGCTGCGCCCCCATCTCTACCTGCTGCCCCAGCACGACGCCGTGCGCCACGCCTTCCGCGTCGCCTCGGGCCTGGATTCGATGGTCCTGGGCGAACCCCAGATCCTGGGCCAGATGAAGGACGCGGTGCGCACCGCCGAGGAAGCCGGCGGCCTGGGCACCTATCTGCACCAGCTGTTCCAGCGCAGCTTCGCGGTGGCCAAGGAAGTGCGCACCACCACCGAGATCGGCGCCCACAGCGTCTCGATGGCGGCCGCCGCGGTGCGTCTGTCGCAGCGCATCTTCGACCGCATCGCCGACCAGCACGTGCTGTTCATCGGCGCCGGCGAGATGATCGAGCTGTGCGCGGCCCACTTCGCGGCCCAGAATCCGAAATCGGTCACCATCGCCAACCGCACCATGGAGCGTGGCGAGGCGCTGGCCACCCGCTACAACGGCAAGGCGATCCGCCTGGCCGACCTGCCCGACTGCCTGCAGCAGTTCGACATCGTCATTTCCTGCACCGCCTCGACCCTGCCCCTGATCGGCCTGGGCCTGGTGGAACGCGCGGTCAAGGCGCGCCGCCACCGCCCGGTGTTCATGGTCGACCTGGCCGTGCCGCGCGATATCGAACCCGAGGTCGCGCGCCTGGACGACGTCTTCCTGTATACGGTGGACGACCTGGCACAGGTGGTCCAGACCGGCATGGAAAACCGCCAGGCCGCCGTCAAGCAGGCCGAGGCCATCATCGACGCGCGCGTCGAATCCTTCATGCACTGGGTCGGCGACCGCGCCATGGTGCCGGTGATCCGCGAGCTGCACGAATCGAGCGAGGCCCTGCGCCTGGCCGAACTGGAACGCGCCCGCAAGCTGCTGGCGCGCGGCGACGACCCCGAAGCGGTGCTCGAAGCGCTGTCGAAGGGCCTGGCCGCCAAGTTCCTGCACGGTCCCCAGCAGGCCCTGCACCATGCCCAGGGCGACGAGCGCGCCCGCCTCGCCAGCCTGCTGCCGCAGCTGTTCCGCAGCCGCCGTTAGCGCCGCTCGGCCTTGCGCGTCCCGCCGGGACGCCTGTTCGCATGCCACCTTCCGTGGCACACTCCGATCCGATTTTCTTGTTCCGGGAACCGTATGAAACCTTCCATGCTGGCCAAGCTGGACCAACTTGCCCACCGCCTCGTCGAACTGGACGAGCTGCTGATGCAGGAGGGCGCCACCACGAACATGGACAGCTACCGCAAGCTCACCCGCGAGCATGCCGAGCTGTCGCCGCTGGTTGCGCTCTACCGCGATTATCAACAGGCATTGGACGACATCGCGGCCGCCCAGGACTTGCTGATGGACCCCGAGATGAAGGAATTCGCGCAGGAGGAAATCGAGAGCGCCAAGGGCCGCCTGGCGGACCTCGAGCTCGACCTGCAGAAAATGCTGCTGCCGAAGGACGCCAACGACGAGCGCAACATCTTCCTCGAGATCCGCGCCGGCACCGGCGGCGACGAATCGGCCCTGTTCGCGGGCGACCTGCTGCGCATGTACACCCGCTTCGCCGAGCGCAACCGCTGGCAGGTCGAGATCGTGTCGGAATCGAGCTCGGACCTGGGCGGCTACCGCGAAGTCATCGCGCGCATTATCGGCAACGGCGTGTACTCGAAGCTCAAGTTCGAGTCCGGCGGCCACCGCGTGCAGCGGGTGCCGGCCACCGAGACCCAGGGCCGCATCCACACCTCGGCCTGCACGGTGGCGGTGATGCCGGAGGCGGACGAGGTCGAGGACGTCAACATCAATCCGGCCGACCTGCGCATCGACACCTACCGCGCCTCGGGCGCGGGCGGCCAGCACATCAACAAGACCGATTCGGCGGTGCGCATCACCCACCTGCCCACGGGAATCGTGGTCGAGTGCCAGGACGACCGCAGCCAGCACAAGAACAAGGCGCAGGCCCTGAAGGTGCTGGCCGCGCGCATCAAGGACGTGCAGCTGCGCGAACAGCAGTCGAAGGAAGCGGCCACCCGCAAGAGCCTGATCGGCTCGGGCGACCGCAGCGAACGCATCCGCACCTACAACTTCCCGCAGGGACGCCTGACCGACCACCGCATCAACCTGACCCTGTACAAGCTGGACATGATCATGGACGGCGACCTGATCGACCTGACCAATGCGCTGTCGGCCGAACACCAGGCGGAACAGCTGGCGGCGCTGGGCGATTGAGCCGGTGGAATTAAGCAAAGGTTAAGTTGCCAGACTGAAAATATGTGCAGGCAGGCGCGCGAACTTCGTGCGAGAATGCCCCCGATTTCCTCCGTCTGAACCACGCCCCTAAGAAAGCAACGCATGCTGCCTACTTCCCGCCAGGTCCTGTTCGCCATTTCGTCGATCTGCTTCGCGCTGATCGCGGTTGCCCTCTATCTGCAGCACATCATGCAGATGCAGCCCTGCCCGCTGTGCGTGATCCAGCGCTACATGTTCCTGGCCATCGGCGTATGCACCCTGGTGTCGGCCATCAGCGGCAAGGAGCGCGAAGGCACGATCCTGGCGCTGATGGCGGCGCTGGGCGGCCTGTACGCGGTCGGCAAGCACCTGTACGTGATCGCCAACCCCGGCTTCACCTGCGGGATCGATCCGATGGAAACCTTCCTCAACAAGATCCCCACCGCCGAATACCTGCCCTGGCTGTTCCGCGCCGACGGCCTGTGCCAAGGCGCCACCGACACCGTGCTGGGACTGGCGATTCCGCAGTGGTCGGCGGTGTGGTTCGTGGCCCTGACCGCGCTGCTGGCCTGGGTGCTGCTGCGTAAAAAACAGGCATGACCCAAACAGGCATGATCCGGGCCGGCGCCACCCTCGGGCAGCTGCAGCAGGGCCTGCCGCTCGATCCGCTGGAAAACCGCATCCTGCTGTGCCATGCCCTGCAGTTGCCGCGCGTGGCCCTGATCACCCAGTCGGAGCGGGCGCTCACTAGCGAGGAAGCGGGCCGCCTGGCCGGCCTGGTGCAGCGCCGCCTGGATGGCGAACCGATCGCCTACATCGTCGGCGAGCGCGAATTCTTCGGACTGCCGTTCCGGGTCACGCCCGCCGTGCTGATTCCCCGTCCCGACACCGAACTGATCGTCGAACTCGCGCTCGAGCGCCTGCCTGCGCAAGCGCGCCTGCTCGACATGGGCACCGGCAGCGGCGCCATCGCGGTCGCCGTGGCCCATACGCGGCCGGACGCCCTGGTGACCGCCCTCGACCTCAGCGCCGATGCGCTGGAGGTCGCGCAAGCCAACGCCGCCGCCAACGGCGCCCGCGTACGCTTCCTGCGCAGCGACTGGTATGCGGCGCTGGGCGGCGAACGCTTCGGCCTGATCGCGTCCAACCCGCCCTATATCGCGTCGAGCGACCGCCACCTGGGCGAAGGCGACCTGCGCTTCGAGCCCGCCGGCGCCCTCACCGACCACGCGGACGGCTTGTCCGCGCTGCGCATCATCATCGATGGCGCTCCCGCCCACCTGGAACCGGGCGGCTGGCTGTTGCTCGAACACGGCTACGACCAGGCCGAGGACGTGCGCGTCCTGCTGGCCGCGCGCGGCTTCACCGAGGTCCGGAGCTGGCGCGACCTGGCCGGCATCGAACGCGTCAGCGGAGGCCGCGCAGGACAGGTCCCCGAGTCCCCGCCTTCGGAGGGGTGACGGCGCGCGTCGAATCTGGCCGGCTTGCTAGAATGGCCAGCCCGAACCACGGAGCCCGCATGCGCCACCTGTTCGCTTCTCTTGCCTTGCTCGTCCCCCTGGCCGCCGGCGCAGTCGCGCTGGGTCCAGCCACACCGGCCCCGTCGGCGGCCGAGCAGGCGGGCAAGCTGTTCGAACGCGACTGGCAATGGCAGCTGCGCCGCGCACCCGAGCGCGCCACCGGCCTGGGCGAGCAGCGCCACAACGCGCTGCTGTCCGACACCAGCCTGGCCGCCCGCGCCGCCGCCCTCGAGCACGAGCGCGAGATGCTGGAGGCGGCGCGCGAGATCGACCGCGGCCGCCTGGAAGGCCAGGCCCTGCTCTCCTACGAACTGTTCCTGTTTGACAAGCAGCAGCGCCTGGACGCCGGTGCGCTCACCCCCTTCGACCCGCAGCCGCTCACCGCCTACGACGGCCTGCAGGTGCGGCTGCCGCGCCTGGTGGCGCAGATGCCCTTCGCCACCGAGGAAGACTACCGCGCCTATATCGCGCGCCTGAAGGCCCTGCCCGCCCACGTGGACGGCCTGGTCGAGCAGCTGCGCGCCGGATTGAAGGCGGGCTGGCCGATGCCGAAAGCCGCGCTGCGCGGCGTGCCGGACGCGCTGCGCAGTTTGCGCGAAGGCCTGGCGGAGGGCGCGCTGGGCGCCCCGTTCAAGCGCATCCCCGCCGCGATCGCGCCGGAAGTGCGCGAGGCCTTGCAGGCGGCCGGCGCCGCCGCCCTGAACGACAGCGCCGCGCCGGCCCTGCGCAAGCTCGAGGATTTTCTGCGCACCGACTACCTGCCGCTGGCGCGCGACAGCATCGGCGCATCAAACCTGCCGGACGGCGCCGCCTGGTACGCCCTGCTGGTGCGCCAGGCCACCAGTACCGAACTTACGCCGGCCGAGATCCACGCGCTCGGCCTGAAGGAAGTCGCGCGCCTGCGCGCCGAGGTCGCGGCGCTGGTGCCGCGCACCGGCTTTCGCGCCGATGCCGGCAAGTTCCTGGTGTTCGCGCGCAGCGATCCGCGCCTGTTCTTTCCCGATGCCGACACCCTGCTGGGACGCTACCGCCGCGCCCTCGCGCGCGCCGCCAACAAGCTGCCGGCAGTCGTGAGTGCGGCGCCCGCCGCCGGCCTGGCGGTCAAGCCGATGACGGCGGCCGGCCCGGGCCAGCCGGCCGCCTACTACGAAGCCGGCAGCGAAGGGCGCAGCGCGGCCCTGGTGGTCAACGTGGCCGACTTGCCCGCGCGGCCGATCTGGCAGGTCGACACCATCGCCCTGCACGAAGGCCTGCCCGGCCACCACCTGCAGGCGGCGCGCGCCCAGGAGCTCGACCTGCCCGCCTTCCGGCGCCATGCCTGGCATCCCGCCTTCGGCGAAGGCTGGGCCACCTATGCCGAGACCCTGGGCCCGGAACTGGGCTTCTTCCAGGACCCGTTCTCGCTGTTCGGCCACCTCAACGAGCAGGTCTTCCGCGCCGCGCGCCTGGTGGTCGACACCGGCATCCACGCGCTGGGCTGGCAGCGCCAGCAGGCGATCGACTACCTGAACGCCCATACCGCCAATCCGCCCGCCGACAACGAGGCGGAAGTCGACCGCTACATCGCCCAGCCGGCGCGCGCCCTCAGCTACAAGATCGGGCAGCTGCGCATCCTGGCCCTGCGCAAGAAGGCCAGGGCCGCGCTCGGCGAACGCTTCGACCTGCGCCGCTTCCACGACGCCGTGCTGGGCAACGGCGCCCTGCCCCTGCCCCTCCTCGAACGCCAGGTCGAGCGCTGGATCGCGAGCGAATCCAAGCCTCCCGCCGCGCCTCCTTCCAGTCCGGCCAGCGCTCCTGTCCCACCCCAGGGTAAGGAATAAGCCCCTTCCGGCGAACTTGGCGGTTTTCGGTTAATCTCTGCTCCACCGCACTGGCAGTATAAGAAAGGAAACACCGTGTCGAACCAATTCAACCGCCGACTGGCCTTGCTCGACGACGACGAACATCGCGCCCTGCTGGGCCAGGGCTTGCGTGGCATCGAACGCGAAACCCTGCGCGTGGACCCACAAGGCCACCTTGCCCGCACTCCCCATCCGGTTGCGCTGGGCTCGGCACTGACGCATCCGCAGATCACCACCGACTACGCGGAAACCCTGCTGGAATTCATCACCCCGGCCGAACACGACATCGGCCTGGCCCTGCACCGCCTGGACGCCATCCACCGCTACGCCTATGCCAAGCTGGGCGACGAGATGCTGTGGGGCGTGTCGATGCCGGGCGAGCTGCCGCCCGAGGAAGACATCGAGATCGCCTGGTACGGCAAGTCCAACCTGGGCATGCTCAAGCACGTGTACCGGCGCGGCCTGGCGCTGCGCTACGGGAAGGCCATGCAGTGCATCGCCGGCATCCACTACAACTACTCGCTGCCGGAAAAGCTGTGGCGCGTGTTCGCGGAAAACGAAGGCATCGCGGAAGAACGGCGCAACGCGCTGCGCGACTTCCAGTCCGAGAGCTATATCGCGATGATCCGCAACTTCCGCCGCCATGCCTGGCTGCTGATGTACCTGTTCGGCGCCACCCCGGCCTTGACCACCAGCTTCCTGCGCGGCCGCCCGCACGCGCTCGAACGTTTGTCCGACGACACGCTGTACCTGCCCTACGCCACCAGCCTGCGCATGAGCGACCTGGGTTACCAGAACGATGCCCAGTCCGGCCTGTGCCCGCACGAGAACAGCCTGGAAAGCTATGTCACCAGCCTGATGGACGCGGTCAACCGCCCCTACGAGCCGTATGCCGCGATCGGCACCAAGAAGGACGGCGAGTGGATCCAGCTGTCGACCAACGTGCTGCAGATCGAGAACGAATACTATTCGACCATCCGTCCCAAGCGCGTGATCCGTACCGGCGAGCGCCCGGTGCAGGCCCTGTGCAACCGCGGCGTGCAGTACATCGAGGTGCGCTGCCTGGACGTCGATCCCTTCGAGCCGATCGGCATCGCGCTCGAGACCGGCCGCTTCCTGGACGCCTTCCTGCTGTTCTGCGCGCTGGACGAAAGCCCCCTGATCAGCTCCCACGACGGCGCCATCCATGCGCGCAACTTCGCGCGCGCCGTCAAGGAAGGCCGCCGTCCGGACCTGACCCTGACCCGCGACGGCCAGGAAGTGCCGCTCAAGGAATGGGCGCTGGAACTGATCGAGCGCATCCGCCCGGTGGCCGAACTGCTCGACGACCAGCACAACGAAGGCGGCGTGCACGCATCCTCGCTCGGCCTGCAGAAGGCCAAGATCGAGGATCCGTCGCTGACCCCGTCGGCGCGCGTGCTGGAGGAAGTGCGGGCGCTCGGTTCGGCCGCCGCCTTCGGCCTGCGCCAGAGCGCGCTGCATGCGGCGAGCTTCCGCGACAGCCCGCTGATGCCGGCCGAAGCGGCCCTGTTCGACGAGATGGCGGCCGCCTCGCTGGCCGAGCAGGCAAGCATCGAAGCCAAGGACAGCGGCAGCTTCGACGACTTCGTCGCGGCCTATAACAGCAGCACGCTGTGCGGCAACCACCACTGATCCGGGGATGCCTTGCTCACGTTTTATAACGAACACCATGCCCAGCATGCGGGACGCTTCGCCTTCGTGCGCGGCGAGCTGGCGCGGTGTCCGGAACAGCCTGAGCGGGCCCATCTCGTCCTGAAGGAATGCGAGCGGCGCGGGCTGGGCCGCATCGTCACGCCGCAGGGCGTGCCGCTGGTGTCGCTGGAGCGGGTGCACAGCCCGCGCTACCTGCACTTCCTGCGCACCGCCTGGAGCGAGTGGATTTCCCTCGATTCCGGCAACGCCGCGCGCGACGCCTTTCCCACCGTCTGGCCACTGCGCCCGGTGGCCGGCGACACCGAACCCGAGCCTTTCGACGCGCGCTTCGGCCTCTACGCGATGGACAACGCCACCCCGCTCACCGCCGGCACCTGGCTGGCCGCCAAGACCGGCGCCGATTGCGCCGTCAATGCGGCCCATGCGCTGCGCATGGGCGAACGCGGCAGCTTCGCGCTGACCCGTCCTCCCGGCCACCATGCGGGCGCGGACTTCTTCGGCGGCGGCTGCTTCCTGAACAATGCGGCCCTGGCCGCCCAGCACCTGCTGGACGACGGCCTGGCGCGGGTGGCGATCCTGGACCTGGGCTACCACCACGGCAACGGCACCCAGGCGATCTTCTACGGCCGCAGCGACGTGCTGGTTGTGTCGCTGCACGCCGATCCGCGCACCAGCTATCCGTGGTACACGGGCCATGCCCAGGAGACGGGGGTGGGAGCGGGTTTGGGCTACACGATGAACCTGCCGCTGGCGCCGGGCCTGGGCGGCGCCGACTGGTTCGCCGCGCTGGAGACGGCCTGCGTCAAGCTGGCCATGTTCCGCGCCGAGGCGCTGGTGGTGTCGCTCGGCGCCCCCGCCTTCGGCGCCGCGCCGGAGACGCGCTTCCGGCTGCAGGGAGGCGACTTCCTGCGCATCGGCGAACGCATCGCCCACCTCGGCCTGCCCACCGCCTTCGTCCTCGAGGGCGGCGACGCGGTTCCCGAGTTGGGGGTGCAGGTGGTGAACGTGCTCGAGGGCTTCGAAACGGCCGCCGAATAACTTATTTTTACGTGATGACTTCCATGCTCGACTGGCAATTCTCCAGCTTTTCCGACCTGTCCAACAAGGACCTCTACGAGGTGCTGGCCCAGCGCCAGAACATCTTCATCCTGGAACAGACCTGCCTGTATCCGGACATCGACGGCTACGACCTGGAAGCCCATCATCTGCTCGGGTGGCGGGTCGAGGACGGCAAGCGCGAACTGGCCGCCTATCTGCGGGTGCTGGCGCCGGGCGCCAAGTACGAGGAAATGTCGCTGGGCCGCGTGATCACGACCCAGGCGGCGCGCGGGACCGGCGCCGGACGCCAGCTGCTGGCGCGCGGCATCGCCTGCGCCGAGGCGCTGCATCCAGGCCACCGCATCCGCATCGGTGCGCAGCAGTACCTGGAGCAGTTCTACCAGAGCTTCGGTTTCGAGACCGTCTCCGCCCCTTACGACGAAGACGGCATCATGCACATCGATATGCTGCGCTGAGCAGCGGGCGGTTTATTCGACCTTGTTGAGGGTGATCTCGAACACCAGGCCCGAGTTCGGCGGCACGCCACGGCTGCCGGCCGCGCCGTAGCCCAGGCTCGACGGCACCAGGATGGTGCGCTTGCCGCCCACCTTCATGCCGGTCACGCCCTGCTCGAAGCCCGGGATCACCGCGTTGGTGCCCAGCTTGAAGGTAAAGGCGTTCGATTCCAGCTGGGCGCCCTTGAAGTCGGCGGCCGAGGCGTTGTACAGCCACAGGGTGTAGTTCAGGGTGGCGGTCTTGCCGCTGACGGCTTCCGCGCCGGTGCCGACGACGTTGTCGGTCTTGGTCAAGGTGGCCGGGCTGGTGACGGCCACGCCGCCGCCGGCGGAATCACCGCCACCGCCGCAGGCGGTCAGGGAGAGCATGGCGACGAAGGCGGCGATCAGGGGGAACTTCAATTTCATGGGAATCCTCGGCGAGAACAGGTGACTAAAAAGTTTGCGAAGCGAAACTTTGCACCTTACCGTATCAATGCCATGAAAGTGTGAAGATTTTGTATCCGATTTGTAATTGCCGCCGACGCGTTCCAGCGACACTCACCGGCCGCTTGAACGCGTCGGCAGGGAAGCTGCCGACCCTACGGACGGGCGCTCAGATCTCGATCTGGGTGCCGAGCTCGATCACCCGGTTCGGCGGAATCTGGTAATAGTCCGCGGCCGCACGGGCGTTCCGCGACATCATCACGTAAAGATGCTCGCGCCATGGCGCCATGCCGCGGCCCGGGGTGGAGATCACGGTCTGGCGCGCGATGAAGAAGGAAGTCTCCATCATCTCGAAGGCCAGGCCCAGGTCGGCGCACTGGCGCAGGATGCCGGGGATGTCCGGCTCGTCCTTGAAGCCATACTGGACGTTGAGCTGGAAGCAGTTGTGGCCCAGCTCGACGATGCGCACCTGCTCGAGCGGCGGCACCCAGGGCTCCTCGCGCATGTGCACCGTCAGGAACACCACGCGCTCGTGCAGCACCTTGTTGTGCACCAGGTTGTGCAGCAGCGCGTGCGGCACGCCGTCGCTTTCGCCGCGCAGGAACAGGGCGGTGCCGGGCACCCGCACGGGCGGGGCGACGAATAGCGATTCCATGAAGGCCTCGAGCGGAATCGCGTGTTTTTCCAGGTTCTCGAACACCAGCTCGCGGCCGCGCTTCCAGGTCAGCATCAGGGTCAGCAGCACGGTGCCCAGCAGCAGCGGGAACCAGCCGCCGTGGAACAGCTTGAGCGTGGTCGACGAGAACAGCATGATGTCGATCACGAAGAAGAAGCCGGTCGCGCCCAGGCACACGGCCAGCGGCAAATGCCAGCGGTAGCGCGTGACGAAGAAGGTCAGGATGGTGGTGGCCATCATGGTCGCGGTGACGGCGATGCCGTAGGCGCCGGCCAGTTCGTCCGAGGAGCCGAAGCCGATCACGGCGATCAGCACCACGCACAGCTGGGCCCAGTTCACGGCCGGGATGTAGATCTGGCCGATCTCGCTTTCCGAGGTGTGCAGGATGCGCATGCGCGGCAGCAGGCCGAGCGCGATCGCCTGCTTGGTCATCGAATAGGTGCCCGAGATGGTCGCCTGCGAGGCGATCACCGCCGCCATGGTCGACAGGATCACCAATGGAATCACGCTCCAGGAGCCGAGCTGGTGGAAGAAGGGATTGTCCACGGCGTCCGGCTGCGTGATCAGGAGGCCGCCCTGGCCCAGGTAGTTCAGCGCCAGCGCCGGGAAGGCGATCAGGAACCAGGCCATGCGGATCGGCTTGCGGCCGAAGTGGCCCATGTCCGCGTACAGCGCCTCGGCGCCCGTGATCGCCAGCACCACCGCGCCCAGCGCCACGAAGGCCAGCAGCTTGTTTTCCAGCATGAAGCGCAGCGCTTCCCAGGGATTCAGGGCCTTCAGGATCACCGGCGCTTCAACGATGTTGATGATGCCCATCACGGCCAGGGCAATGAACCACACCAGCATGATCGGGCCGAAGAAACGGCCGATGCCGGCCGTGCCGTGACTTTGCACGCTGTACAGGATCAGCAGCACGACAATCGTGATCGGCACCACGTAGTGCGACATGCCCGGCGCAGCCACTTCGAGGCCTTCGATCGCGCCCAGCACCGAGATCGCCGGCGTGATCACGCTGTCGCCGTAGAACATGGTGGCGCCCAGCACGCCGATCACCAGCAGCGGGAAATGCCAGCCCGAGTGCTTCGTCACCGAATTGGTGGCCAGCGCCATCAGGGCCATGATGCCGCCCTCGCCGCGGTTGTCGGCGCGCAGCACCAGCGTCACGTACTTGAGCGAGACGATGATCGTCAGGCTCCAGAAGATGAGGGAGATGATGCCGAGGATGTTGCCCTCGTTGAGCGGCAAGCCATGTTCATGATCGAAGATGGCCCGCAGGGTGTAGAGCGGACTGGTACCGATATCGCCGTAGACGATGCCGACCGCGGCCAGGGTCAGCGCGGCCACGCTGCTTTTCTTGTTCTCAGCACTCAAGATTGCACCATGTTGTTGTTCTGGTGCGGCGCACCATAAAATATCGACAAGAAAATTGCAAGAACATTTCGTCCTGCATCATACACCTGCGCAAATCCGGCCTGCGCCAGCAGGGATCGTGCGCATCGGGGATAATGTCATCCCAGCAAACGTTTCTCCCCCCGCCTCTCCCTCCCCATGCGCTCCGGTATCCTCTCCGCCACCCTCGCCTTCCTGTGCTGGGGGCTGTTCCCCTTGTATTTCCATGCGATCGGCGAAGTGCCGCCGCTGGAAATCCTCATGCACCGCGTGCTGTGGTCGCTCGCTTTTCTCTTGCTTGTGCTGGCCCTGCGGCGCCAGTGGACATGGCTGGCGCTGGTGCGCCAGCCGCGCGTGTTCTTCAGCTTCCTGGCCTCGGCCTTCCTGCTCAGCGCCAACTGGCTGGCCTATATCTGGGCGGTCAACAATGGCCACGTGATCGAGGCCAGCCTCGGCTACTTCATCAATCCGCTGGTGAACATCATGTTCGGCTACCTGATCCTGAAGGAACGCCTGCGTCCTGCCCAGTGGGGGGCCATTGCGCTGGCGGCGCTGGGGGTGGCCTGGCTGACCTGGCAATCGGGCTCGGTGCCCTGGATCGCCCTGTTCCTGGCCGCGTCCTTCGGCGGCTACGGCCTGCTGCGCAAGACCGCGGCCCTGGGCGCGCTCGAAGGCCTGTCCTTCGAGACCATGCTGCTGTTCCCGGTCGCCGCCGCCTACGTCGGCTGGCTGACGGTCACGGGCGACAACGCCTTCGTCAACACGCCTTCCGATACCACCCGCCTGCTCCTGATCGCGGCCGGTCCGATCACCGCGATCCCGCTGCTGCTGTTCGCCAGCGGCGCGCGCCAGATCCCGCTCTCGATCCTGGGCCTGCTGCAGTACCTGTCGCCCACCATCCAGTTCCTGCTGGGGGTGTGGCTGTTCCACGAAGCCTTCAGCGCCGACCGCCTGGTCGGCTTCATCCTGATCTGGTCCGCGCTGGCGCTGTTCGGCGGTGAAGGCCTGTGGCGCAGCCGCGCGGCCGCCAAAGCCTGAGCAGACCGCGCCGGGACAGGAATTCGCTAAGAAATCCTGTGTCCGGCGCAGGTTCTGTCGTATCCTGTGCACCTTAAACAACACCAGAGTTAAAGCATGGCCAATTACGTCTATACCATGAACCGCGTGGGCAAAATCGTCCCGCCAAAACGCCAGATCCTGAAAGACATCTCGCTGTCCTTCTTCCCGGGCGCCAAGATCGGCGTGCTGGGCCTGAACGGCTCGGGCAAGTCGACCCTGCTGAAGATCATGGCCGGCATCGATACCGACATCCAGGGCGAAGCGCGCCCGATGCCGGGCCTGAACATCGGCTACCTGCCGCAGGAACCGCAGCTCGATCCCGAAAAAACCGTCCGCCAGGAAGTCGAATCGGGCCTGGGCGAAGCCTTCGAGGCGCAAGCCAAGCTGGAAGCCGTGTACGCCGCCTATGCGGAAGAAGACGCGGACTTCGACGCCCTGGCCAAGGAGCAGGAGCGCCTGGAGTCGATCATCGCCGCGGCCGACGGCGGCAACCTGAACCTGCAGATGGAGATGGCCGCCGACGCGCTGCGCCTGCCGCCCTGGGACCAGAAGATCGCCGTGCTGTCGGGCGGCGAGAAGCGCCGCGTGGCGCTGTGCAAGCTGCTGCTGTCCAAGCCCGACATGCTGCTGCTCGACGAACCCACCAACCACCTGGACGCCGAATCGGTCGAGTGGCTGGAGCAGTTCCTGCTGCGCTTCCCCGGCACCGTGGTGGGCATCACCCACGACCGCTACTTCCTCGACAACGCCGCCGAATGGATCCTGGAGCTGGACCGCGGCTCGGGCATTCCCTGGAAGGGCAACTACTCGTCCTGGCTGGACCAGAAGCAGGCACGCCTGAAGCAGGAAGAAGCGACCGAATCGGCGCGCCAGAAGGCCTTGCAGAAGGAACTCGAGTGGTCGCGCCAGAACCCGAAGGCGCGCCAGGCCAAGTCGAAAGCCCGTTTGGCCCGCTTCAACGAGCTGAGCGAATACGAATACCAGAAGCGCAACGAGACCCAGGAGATCTTCATCCCCGTGGCCGAGCGCCTGGGCAACGAAGTCATCGAGTTCAAGAACGTCTCGAAGGCCTTCGGCGACCGCCTCCTGATCGACAACCTGTCCTTCACCGTGCCGCCGGGCGCGATCGTCGGCATCATCGGCCCCAACGGCGCCGGCAAGTCGACCCTGTTCAAGATGATCGCCGGTAAAGAACAGCCGGACAGCGGCGAAGTCGTGATCGGCAAGACCGCCAAGGTCTCGCTGGTCGACCAGCACCGCGACGAGCTGGCCAACAACAAGACCGTGTTCGAGGACGTCACCGGCGGCGCCGACATGCTGAGCGTGGGCCGCTTCGAGATGCCGTCGCGCGCCTACCTGGGCCGCTTCAACTTCAAGGGCGCGGACCAGCAGAAGGTGGTCGGCAACCTGTCGGGCGGCGAACGCGGCCGCCTGCACCTGGCCAAGACCCTGCTGCAAGGCGGCAACGTCCTGCTGCTGGACGAACCGTCGAACGACCTGGACGTGGAAACCCTGCGCGCGCTGGAAGACGCCCTGCTGGAATTCGCCGGCAGCGTGATGGTCATCTCGCACGATCGCTGGTTCCTGGACCGCATCGCGACCCACATCCTGGCCTTCGAAGGCAACTCGCAGGTCACCTTCTTCAACGGTAACTACCAGGAATACGAAGCCGACAAGAAGAAGCGCCTGGGCGAGGAAGGCGCGAAGCCGAAGCGGATCCGCTACAAGCCGCTCACCGCGTAATACGCTTCATCCAGGAAAGCCCACTTCGGTGGGCTTTTTTTACGCCCGGAAACGGAACAAGGGAATGAAGACTTCGTGTGTAGAATTCCTGCGATTAGGCCGTGCAGGCGCTTCGTCCAGTCCTCAGCCTTGCCGTTGCTGCGGCTGCCGGGCGTCGAAGAATCCATGACAGACTACTGCGACAACCGGGTCCCGGGTGGGACTTTCTTTTTCACAGTGCGCCTTCTCGACCGTGGCAGCGCCCTGCTGACCGAGCACATCTCCGCGTTTGGCGAAGCCATGCGCCTGGCGCGCGTGCGCAAGCCCTTCCACGTCGACGCCTGGGTGGTATTACCCGACCATGCCCACACGATCTGGACCCTCCCACCGGGCGACCACGACTGCTCCAGCCGCTGGCGCGCGGTCAAGATCGCGTTCTCGAAGGCCTTGCGCAAGGCCGGCATCGGCGACGCCAACGACGGGGCGGTATGGGAGCGCCATTACCGGCACTACCGGGTGCAGGAAGAATCGGACTATGCGGCCCTGGTCGATTGGGTGCACACCGACGCCGTGCGCCACGGCCATTGCGCCGCGGCGCATGAATGGCCATGGTCCTCGCTGCACCGGTTCTTGTCGGCGGGGCACGCCTATCCCGAGCCGGACCTGATCGTGCCGCCATGGGTGGCGCGGCCGCAGGGACTGGCGCTGGCGCGGCTCTGAACAGACCGCAAAGCTGGCGTAGGGTGGGCGGGTTTCGCGCCCACGCGGTGATAGTTAACAGTGCCGTTTTCGCGCGCGGCCCGGCAAAGGTGGTTTGAACGCGTGGACGGCAAAGCCGTCCTCCCTACAGCCGGTTTTCGCTCTGCTCAGAAAACAAAAAGGCCCCATAGGGCCTTTTTGTTCTGGGATGCGACGCAGTCAGAAACTGTACTTCGCCCCAATCGTCCACACATTCGGCTTGGCGCCGAAGTCCTTGGTCTTGCCATAGCGCTCGTACTCGGCAATGAAGGACACATCCTGGTTGATGTTGTACTGCAGTCCCAGCGCGCCATAGGCCTCGGTCTTGCTCTGGCTGCGGTTCATGACGGCGTTGACCGTCTCGAGTTCGTTCTTGTTGCGCGCCACGCCCAGCTTGGCATAAGCCAGGAACTGCTCGTTGATCGGCATGCTCGCCTTGCCCGCCAGGTAGAGCGAATGGCCTTTCGTTTCACCGGAACCGCGCACGCCGCCGAGCGAATAGTTCACGCCCGAGCTGCGGAAGTCGGTGTAGCCCGCTTCCACGCCCCAGTTGCGGCTGAAATCATAGCCACCAAACAGCTTGCCCGACGCTTTGTAGCCGTCGGCGTCAATGCCGGTCGCGCCAGCCGGCAGCGCATTCTGATGGTCGGCGCTGGCCACGCCCACGCCCACATAGGCGCGCGGGGTGTCCTGCTGGGCTTGGGCAGCCGACATGGCCGCCGCGGATGCGATCACTGCAAGGAAAAACCTCTTCATTACGAACCTCTTTCTTGCTCTGGTTCGCGATTCCCAATGAATCGCGATACGGCCACGATAGCATTGGCAAAAATGGAAAACCGTGCCGAATCCGTAAAAACTGTAATCAGATGTTACATAATGACTCTGAGGTCATTAACGATGACGACAATTTGGCGTAGAAAGACGGTATTTCAGCGTATCTTGCGGAAAGTTAGATTGATGCGCGGTCCTCGCGGTTTTCTCGTTTTATTGATTCCGTGCAACCAATTCTGTTGCGTCTGCCCACTCATCAAGAGCAGGCCGCCGTCCGTCAGCGGCAAGCGCAGGGTTTCTTTCGAGCGTTTGTGGCGCAGGACGAAGACGCGTTCCGCCCCAAAGCTGAGCGAAGCGATGGCCGGTTCCCTGCCGAGCTCGGGCTCGTCGTCGGCATGCATGCCCATACTGTCGCGTTCGTTACGGTAGTAGTTCAGCAGGACGCTGTTGTAGTCGCGCCCGGTCGCTTCCTGCACGGCGGCGCGGATCGTCTCGAGCAGTGGCGTGAAGGGCGCCGGGGCCAGGGTGAGACCGGAATAACGGTAGGCGGCGTCGCCATACCAGGCGCTCAGCCGCGGCTGCAGGTGGCGCTTGCCGTAAACCAGCACGGTTTCCTCGCGCCAAGCCGTTTCATGGATCAGGCGCGCCAGCACCTCGGCGTTTGGCCAGGGCAAGGGCAGCTGTTGCAGCCAGCCCAGTTCGCCGTCCGGCAGCGGAATCGGCATCAGGCCGGGGCCTGCGCTAAATAAATCCATTGTGCAAGTTTGGAGGCTAAGATGGCGGCTTTTCACGGAAGGACATTCTCGCATGGACAAACGCCACTTCCTCGGCGCCGCTGCGCTTGCCGGCGCCACGCCCGCGTTCGCCGCATCCTGCAAGCCAGGCCCGGGCGCGCGCGGTCCAGCACTGCTGACCATCACGGGCGACGTCAAGCGCAGCAACCGCGGCGCCCTCGATCCCGCGCTCGACCAGATGATGCACAAGCAGAAGCTGGCCTTCACCCAGGCCTACGCCCTGGATTTCGCCGCGCTGGCAGCCCTGCCCGCGCGCACGATCCGCCCGACCTTGGAATACGACGGCAAGCCGCACAAGCTGCGCGGCCCCTTGCTGGAAGACGTGCTGGCGCAGGCGGACGCCCGGCCGGGCGATGCGGCCAGGGTCCTGCTGCGTGCGGTGGACGGCTATGCGGCGGTGCTGGAGATGCGCCAGCTGCGCGCCTGGAAGCTGATCGTCGCCACCCACCTGGACGGCAAGCCGATGCCGCTCGGCGGGCTCGGTCCGCTATGGGCGGTGTACGACGCCGACCGCGTGCCGGACATGGCGAAGCGCCCGCTGAACGAACGCTTCGGCGCTTGTCCCTGGGCGCTGTATCACATCGAGGTGCAGGCCTGAGCGGCCCGCCTGCGGATCAGCGGTAGGCTTCGGCCAGGCTCATCACGCGCGGAGCGAGCGTGATGCCGACGTTGCCGAACAGCGCGTTCAGCGCCGCCAGGTTGGCGGTGCACTCTTCCGATTTCCAGCCGTTGAACAGGTCGGTTCCGTCCTTCTGGAAATGCAGGTCGAGGACCTTGCCCTTGTCCTTGTGGACATAGCTTTGCTCATGGACGTTACGGAAACCCAGCTCGGCCAGGCCGGCGAGGATGGATTGCGGCGGATTGTCCGGATCGGTCGCCATGAAAACGCCGAAAGTCTTGCCGGGCGGCTTGGCCGCGACATCGACTTCATAGATGCCCGGGGCCTTGGTAACGCTGGTGCTCTT
The DNA here is from genome assembly GCF_036961685.1 of Massilia sp. DD77. Taxonomy (NCBI): domain Bacteria; kingdom Pseudomonadati; phylum Pseudomonadota; class Betaproteobacteria; order Burkholderiales; family Oxalobacteraceae; genus Massilia; species Massilia sp. DD77. The sequence goes on along the minus strand of NZ_JBAMDH010000001.1, from coordinate 60,158 downwards.
CAGAAACAACATCCTGTTCTCCTTCCAGATACCGCGCCGGCAAACTCCTCGAGATGGCGCGCGGATCGACTGTGTAATGTGCTTAGTGATCTAGCTTATTGCCACCCGGGAACTTTGTCGATCTTTCTGTGCAGTTTCTCACCAGTTTCTGCATGTTAGCGCAGCAATAGGCCCACAACTGTTGCGCCAATCAAACCCGCACAGGCAAGCATGCCAAGAATGAAACCCGCTTCGCGCTTGGCCGGATCTCGGTAATAACCGAGCGCATACAGGATCCGGGCGGCGCACCACAGCAGGCCGCCGGCCGCCGCCCAGGCGTCGCCGAGGAAGGCGCCGCACAGGAACAGGGGCACCAGCACCAGCGGCAACTGCTCGAGCGTGTTCATCTGCACGCGGTGGGCGCGCAGGAAGCTTTCAGGACCGTCCATCGAAGGCGCCGGCACGCCGGAGCGCGCCCGCGCCCGGGCGGCATTGGCCCAGGTCCAGAAATACACGCCCAGCACGGCCAGCGCGGCCCATGCGGTCAATACCATGTCTTCTCCTTGGTGTCAGATATTCTTGCGCGCGGCCAGGCCGGCGGTCGGGGCGACGAGCGCTTCGTAGAGCTGGCCGGTGGGCGCATCCCATTGCGCCAGCGCGGCTTGCTGGCGCGCGACGGTGGCGAAGTCGCCGCGCGCCACCGGCCCGCTGAGGGCGGCGGCCGGCCCGAGGCGGAATACGTTGGCCAGGGTTTCCTCGGCCAGCGGCCGCGCCAGTTCGCGCGCCACCTCCTCGGGCACGCCCGCCGCCCCGTAGGCGCGCAGCGAGGCGTCCAGCACGGTCACCAGGTAGTTCGACGCGAACACGGCGGCGGCGTGATAGACGGTCTTGGCGGCCGGGTCGATCGGCACCAGGCGTGCGCCGATCGTTTCAAAAGCGGGCGCCAGCAGCGCCAGCGCCGCCGGGTCGCCTTCGATGCCGCAGAAGGTGCCGCCGAAGGCGCGCGCCACCCCTTCCGGATCGGCGAAGCTGCGGATCGGATGCACGCTCGCCACCCAGGCCCCGGTATCGCGCGCCGCCTGCAGTTCGCTGGAAGCCTTGGCGCCGCTGCAATGGAACAGCACCGCGCCATGCAGGTCGTGGACCCGGGCCAGCTCGGCGCACACGGGTGCGATCTGGTCGTCGTTCACGGCCAGCATCCAGGCGCGCGCCGGGCGCATGCCGGCCAGCGACTGCGCCGCGCCGCCTGCGCCGATGAAGTCGAGCGCCTGGCGCGCGCTGGCCTGCGAACGGGTCAGCAGGTCTTGCGGCATGAAGACGCCGTGGGCGTGGAACAGGCGTCCCAGGGCACGTCCGACGTGGCCCGCGCCGACCAGGTTCAGGGCCGGCGCCACCTCAGAAGCCCGAACCCGGCTGGCGCAGGTAGTCGGTTTCTTCCTGTGTCGAGGCGCGGCCCAGGATGGCGTTACGGTGCGGGAAGCGGCCGAAGCGCGCGATCACGCCGCGGTGGCGGTGCGCGTAGTCGAGCGTCTCGGTGAAGCCCGGGTGTTCCTGGGCGAGCGCGGTGAACAGGGCCACCGCCTGTTCCTGCATGCGTGCGTCCTCGGCATGCTCGAAGGGCATGTAGGCGAAGGAACGCTCGACCGGCGACAGGTCCAGGTGGGCGCCGGAATCAACCAGCTCGCGCGCGGCCGCCAGCGCCAGGGTGTCGCCGGCGAAGGACGCCGGTGTGTTGCGATGGGCATTGCGGGTGAACTGGTCGAGCACCAGGATGCGCGCCAGCACACCGCGCGCGCCCAGCGCATCCCATTCACGCAGGCCGCCCGCCACCGCATTGGCGATGGTGGCGCCGAAACGCTCGCGGATCCGGGCATCGAAGGCCTCGTCCTTGCGGAACCATTCGGGACGCTGCTTGCCGTGGCCTTCGTGCGAAGGCGGCAGGAACCAGAAATCGAGGACATCTTGCGCGGTGGGGTCTGAAGCTTGCATGGCTGTTCCGGTCTTGGATAACTATTTTTATAAAAGTCAGTTGCGGGCGTGCGAGAGCTGGAATGCCTCGACGCCTTCGAAAGCGGCCAGCTCTTCGGCCAGCTCGTGCAGCGGGGCGCCGGTCTTGCGCGACAGCGCCAAGGCCACGAAGCGCCATTCCTGGCGCCCGTTGTCGCTGCTGATCGTGACCGAGCTGCCGGCGATCTCGTAGCCACGTTCCAGCGCGGCCTGGCGCAGGCCCTCCTCGCGCGGCAGGAACTCCGGCTTGAAGCGCATCCGCACCGCCACCGCACGGCGCGCCGGCAGGTAGCTCTCCAGGCGGTTCAGGTAGATCATGATCATCGACGAGAAGAAGGCCAGGCCCATCGCCGCCAGGTAGAAGCCGACGCCGACCAGGATGCCGATCGCGGACGAGGCCCAGATCGAGGCCGCCGTGGTCAGGCCGGTGATGTTAAAGCCTTCGCGCATGATCACGCCGGCGCCGAGGAAGCCGATGCCGGTCACCACGCCCTGGATGATGCGGGTGGGATCGATCGGCGCCAGCAGCCCGGCATGGCCGCCGCCATACCAGAAGTCCGGATAGCCGGCCAGGATGGTCAGCGCGGCCGAGGCCATGCACACCAGGCCATAGGTGCGCATGCCGGCCGCGCGCCCGTGGTAGGCGCGTTCGTAGCCGACCAGCAGGCCCAGCGCCAGCGCGCCCGCCAGGTGCAGCAGGATCAGCGCGTTGGTGAAAATCTCGGGCCCCGACCAGTAGGCGGCCAACAGTTCGGTTTTGTTCATGCGATGGCCTATTCAGGCTTCTTCTTGACCAGCTGCTTCTCGAAGGCGAGGTCGTGTTTGCTGATGCGCTTCACTTCCTGCGGACCGAGTCCGTTCACGAAGGCGACGAAGTCGTCCAGCTCGAGCGGTGCGCACAGCGGCGGCGCGCCGGGCGCTTCGGACAGGAAGAAGGCGCCGTCACCGGTGCGCGCCATCGAATAGCCCATGTTGCCGGTGCGCTTCTTGAGCCGCTCGACTGCCGAGCTGGCGCGGGTGGAACGTCCGCTGGCCATCAGATTGCCTCCGTCCGCAGCATCAGCCAGTCGCGTGCGGCGCCCTCGACATGCGGCGCCAGGCGCGTGCGCACGGTCGCGTGGTAGTCGTTGAGCCACGCGATCTCATCTGGCCGCAGGATGTCGCGGTCGATGCAGCGGGTGTCGATCGGGCACAGGGTCAGGGTTTCGAAGGCCAGGTACTCGCCGAACTCGGTGCGCTCGTGAGGGCGGTTGAGCACCAGGTTCTCGATGCGGATGCCCCAGCGTCCCGGGCGGTAGATGCCCGGCTCGATCGAGGTGATCATGCCCGGCTCCATCGCCGTGTGCGGGTCCGGCGGCGCCGCCGGAGAGATCGTCTGCGGGCCTTCATGTACGTTCAGGAAGTAGCCCACGCCGTGGCCGGTGCCGTGGCCGTAGTCGATGCCGGCGGCCCAGATCGGGGCGCGCGCGATCGCGTCCAGCATCGGCGAGCGGGTGCCGCGCGGGAAGCGGGTCGAGGACAGGTTGATCAGGCCTTTCAATACCAGGGTGTAGTCGCGCTTCTGCGCTTCGGACGGCGCGCCGACCGGGATCACGCGGGTGATGTCGGTGGTGCCGCCCAGGTACTGGCCGCCCGAGTCGATCAGCAGCAGGCCGTCGCCTTCGATGACCGCGCAGGAATCGAGCGCGGCGCGGTAGTGCATGATCGCGCCGTTGGCATTGAAACCGGCGATGGTCGAGAAGCTCGGGCTGATGAAATTCGGCCGGCGCGCACGCGCCTGCGTGATGTGGGTGTCGATATCGACTTCGTTCAAGGGCTGGCGGCTGGGGTTGGCCAGCAGCGGCTCGAGCCAGGAGAAGAACTCGCACAGCGCCGCGCCATCTTGTTCCATCGCGGCGCGCACGTTGGCCGCTTCGCCTTCCTCCTTGCGCGACTTGGCGAAGGTGGTCGGGTTGACCGCCTCCAGCACGCGCACGCCCTGCGCCACGGCGTCGCGCATGCCGGCCGTCACGCGGCGCGGGTCGACCAGCAGGGTGGCGCCGTCCGGCAGCGCAGCCAGGGCATGCGCCGCGTTGGCATAGGGCGCCAGGTGCACGCCGTCATGCTCGAGGCGCGCGCGCAGCTCGTGCGGCACCTTGCCTTCGCCGACGAACAGGGTGGCGTCGGCGCGGCCGATCAGGGCATGCGCCAGGAATACCGGGTTGAAGCTGACATCGCTGCCGCGCAGGTTGAACAGGTAGGCGATGTCGTCCAGGGTCGAGATGAAGTGGAAGCCGGCGCCATGCGCCTCCATTGCGGCGCGGGTCGCGGCCAGCTTCTCAAGCCGCGTGACCACCGCATAGGGCGGCAGGTGCTCGAACACCGGGTCGAGCGGCAGCGCCGGGCGCTCGCTCCAGACCTCGTCGAGCAGGTCGACATCCGTGCGCAGCGTGACCCCGCGCGCATCCAGCGCCTCGCGCAGCAGGCGCGCACCGGCCAGGCCGAGCACGCGCGCGTCTACCGCCACCGTGCCGCCCGCGTGCACATTGGCCGCCACCCAGTCGATGTGCATCTGGCTCGCCGCGCCGGGGATCTTCATCAGCTGGATTTCCGAGCCGCCGAGTTCGGTCTCGGCCTGGGTCCAGTAGCGGCCGTCGGTCCAGACGCCGGCGAAGTGCGCGGTGGCGATGAAGGTGCCGACCGAGCCGGTGAAGCCGGACAGCCATTCGCGGCCTTTCCAGTGGCCGGGCAGGTATTCCGAGAGGTGCGGATCGCTCGACGGGACGATATAGGCGTCGATGCCGTGGCGCGCCATGGCGCCGCGCAGTTGGGCCAGCCGTTCGTCGCGGGCGCGGTGGGTCTCAGGGGTCGACATAGATGGCATGTGTTTTGTTTTCCAAGCCACGTATGATACGCCGCAATGCCGGGATGTGGCGCGGCGGATTATTGCGTCACGACATCGAAATCGGGAGACGCGCCCGGGAGGCGGTAAGATGGCGCTTCATGACAGACAAGACCGGCCACACACGCCGGCAGCGAGGAGACGCACATGGATTTCGAAGCGGCCAAGGACGTATGCCGGACTTTTCCCGGCTGTACCGAAGACATCAAATGGGACCACGACATCGTGTTCTCGGTCGGCGGCAAGATGTTCGCCGCCACCAACGCCAGCTCGCCCGCCGAGGGCATCAGCTTCAAGGTCGAGGACGACCGTTTTCTCGAACTGACCGACCGTCCGGGCATCATCCCGGCGCCCTACCTGGCGCGCGCCAAGTGGGTGCACGTGAACGGCGAAGCGGCCTTGGACGACGCCGAGGGTGCCGCGCTGCTGCGCCGTTCCTACGAACTGGTGTTTGCCAAGCTGACGCGCAAGCTGCAGCGTGAGATTAACGACGCTGCCTGAGCCCCTTTGAGCGGCTAACAAAATCTTCAGGCCAAGGCGCGGAGTCGAAGACAGTACGGCTGTACGGCGAGACGACGCAACGCAGCCATGGAGGTTTTGTTAGCCGCTCTTCCCTGTTCCAAGCGGAACGCCGCCTATGCCGGGCTTGGCGCATAATGGCCCGGCCACCACTAGACCCGTATGACCATGCAAGAAATTCCTCTGCCAGAGTTCCATGACGAGCGCGCGCGTGCGCTGTTGGCCAATGCCCGCGAAATCGTCACGCCGGAACAAGTCCAGGCCGCGGTGCGGCACGTCGCCGACCGCCTCAACGAACGCTTCGGCAAGGCGGGCGACCCCGCGTTTCCGCTGGTGCTGGGCGTGATGGGTGGCGCGGTGGTATTCACCGGCAACCTGCTGCCCCAGCTCGACTTCCCGCTCGAGTTCGACTACATCCACGTCAGCCGCTACGGTGACGAAGACCGCGGCGGCCAGATCGTGTGGAAGGTGATCCCGCGCCAGAACGTGGCCGGACGCACGATCGTGGTGGTCGACGACATCCTGGACGAGGGCGAGACCCTGGCCCATGTAAAGCAGCGCCTGCTCGACATGGGCGCGGCCGAGGTGATCGTGGCAGTGTTCGCCGACAAGGATTTGGGTCGCAAGAAGCCGATCCAGGCCGACCTGGTGGGGCTGACGGTGCCGAACGACTTCGTGGTCGGGTTCGGGATGGATGTGTATGGGTACTGGAGGAATCTGCCGGGTCTGTGGATTATTCGGCAGGAAGATTTGAAGCAGCCGGGTTAATACCACCAGCCTAAAAACCGTCATCCCCGCGCAGGCGGGGATGACGTTTACGAGCCGCGGGTGCAATCAACCCGCAACGAACAGCTTATAGCGCCAGCCGCCTGCGCGCCGCCGCATATTCCTGCTTCAAGCGCTCCACCATCTCCGCCACGGTCGGCACGTCATGCATCAGGCCCACGCCCTGCCCCGCGCCCCAGATATCGCGCCAGGCCTTGGCGCTGCCCGAACCGAAGCTCATCTTGCTCTTGTCCGATTCCGGCAGGTTGTCCGGATCCAGCCCCGCCGCCTCGATCGATTTCTTGAGGTAGTTGCCGTGCACCCCGGTGAACAGATTGGTGTACACCACATCCGCCGCGCTCGAGGTGACGATCGCCTCGCGGTATTCGTCGGTAACGTTGGATTCCTTGGTCGCCAGCCAGCGCGAACCGATGTACGCGAAGTCCGCGCCCATGGCCTGGGCGGCCAGGATCGCATCGCCGGTCGCGATCGAACCCGACAGCGCCACCGGGCCGTTGAAGAACTTGCGCACCTCGCCCACCAGCGCGAACGGCGACAAGGCGCCCGCATGGCCACCGGCGCCGGCCGCGACCAGGATCAGGCCGTCCACGCCCGCCTCCAGCGCCTTCTCGGCGTGGCGGATCGACACCACGTCGTGCAGCACGATGCCGCCGTAGCTGTGCACGGCGTCCAGCATTTCCTTCGGCGGCGCGCGCAGCGAGGAGATGATGATCGGCACCTGGTGCTTGACGCAGACTTCGACGTCATGCGCGAGGCGGTCGTTCGACTGGTGCACGATCTGGTTGACCGCGATTGGGCCCACCTTGGCCTCCGGGTTCGCTTCCTGGTAGTCGGCCAGCTCGCGCTGCAGATCGGTCAGCCAGGTGTCGAGCAGCTCGGCCGGACGGGCATTCAGCGCCGGGAAGGAGCCGACGATGCCGGCCTTGCACTGGGCCGCCACCAGCGCGGGACCGCTGGCGATGAACATCGGCGACGCGATGACGGGAAGGGACAGGTTTTGCAGCACGGGGGGCATCGTCATGGGATGGCTCTCGGATGGCGGTTGATCGGATCGGTCCGGGCATTATGCCCCGAAAAAAGAACGATCGTGCTAGATTTTTGATTCTAAACGTCGCGCAGCGTGTCCTTGTCCACAGACGCCGCCTCGGCGCGCACCAGCGCCTCGACAGCCCAGCGGGTCAATTCAACGGGCGACATGCCGAACTGTTCCCGCCCGACACGCTCGACCAGCGGAATCGAGGCCAGCAGCGCCGGCAGCTCCGCCAGCGCGATCGCTCCGCGCTCCAGCAGCAGGAACTTGAGCAGCACCTTGACCGCATTGCGGGCGTTGCGCAGGGGGTCGGCGCTCAGGTAGTCCAGCCGGGCCCTGGCCCGCGCCAGCGCGCCCGCCACATCGGTAAAGGCCGCACCGTGGCCGGGGATCACCACGCGCGCATCCAGGCCCGCGATCAGGTCCAGGGTGGCGCCCACCTCCGCGAAGCCCGGTTCGCCCGCCAGCTCAGGAAAGATCACGCCGAAGCCATCTTCCCACAGCGCGTCGCCAGCGACCAGCACGCCTTCCGCTGCACAGAAAAACAGCAGCGCATGCGGATCGTGACCCGGGGCGGCCAGCACGTTCCAGTGCAGGCCGCCCAGCACCAGGCTGTCGCCCGGCGCCAGGATAGCGTCGAAGGCGAAGCGCGGGCATTGCTGGCCGGTGGCGCGGAAGCTGAGCGCGTCCTCGTCCCAGGTGGCGACCTTGGGGGCGTCGGCCGCAGGAATGGCGACCCGGCAGCCCAGCGCGGCGCGCAGCAGCGCATTGCCGCCGCAATGGTCGGAATGCAGGTGGGTGTTCAGCAGCAGGTCGAGCGGACGGCCGGCCAGGCCGGTGCGTACCAGTGCCAGGGTCTGTTCGGCATGGGTCGCATAGCCGCTGTCGATCAGCGCCGTGTCATCGGGCCCAAGCAGGAGCACGCTGTTGGACGAGAGCCAGCCGCGCTCCAGGACGCGGATGCAGGGAGGAATCAATCCCACTGGATCTCGGCTTCGCGGCGGCGGATCTCGGCCCACACCGCGCGCTTATAGTCGTCGCTGGCCGTGCCCCAGGCGACGATCTCGTCGATGGTGCGCAGGCAGCCGCGGCACAAGCCGGTGTCGGGCGCCATCTGGCACACGTTGATGCAGGGCGAAGGAATCGGCGTGGGCAGTTCTTGGTTCATGTGCAGGAAATAAAAATGAAACCGGGACCCGCATTATCGCGCGTTCGGCTGGGGGACGCCGCGTGGGCGAGTCCGCCACTATACTGGCCTGCATGCGAATACCAAGGACCACGATGCCATCACGCTTCCTCCTCGCCGCCATCCTGCTCGGCGCCAGCTGCACCGCTTTCGCCCAGACCCTCAGCCCCGACGGCTACGGCAAGGTGCGCTTCGGCGACCGTCTCGCCACGGCGGAAAAGCGCGTCGGCCAGCGCGCCACGCCCCGGCCGCGCACCAGCGAGTGCGCGATCGTGCGCTTCAAGCGCTATCCGCGCGTGAGCTTCATGGTCGAACAAGGGCGCATCGTGCGCGCCGATGCGAAGACCATCGTACGCAACAGCGCGGGCGTCACCTCGGCCATGCAGGTCGAGGAAGTGCTGCGCCACCATCCGCATGCGCGCGTCGAACCGCACAAGTATGAGGCTGACGGCAAGTACATCATCCTGCGTAAGGGGACAAGCAAGGCGTTGATCTTTGAAACCAGCAAGAACAAGCCGAAGCGCGTGCGTGCTGGTCTGAAACCTGCTGTGGATTACGTGGAAGGCTGTTCCTAGCGGTGCACCTTGCTGAGTGACCGCTTGCGAGCGACTCGGTTCGGCGCCGGCTTGTCGATGCCGGCCCAACCAAGCGCTTCATCGCGTTCGACAAACGTACGGTATTCGACAATCAGCCCGTCATGAAACACAAACCCATCGGCGAATCGTCCGCCGATCCAGTCGGTGGCGTCTTTCAAGCGAACCCATGCATAAGCGAAGACGACGACCTTGTCTCCCTTGGCGAAAAACGCCTCGGGATCGCAGCTCCCCTCGGCCCAGGTTTCGCGCCCTGCCCTGACGTGCTCGCGCACTGCCTCGATGCCGCGATAGGTGCCTGCGGTTGGAAAACCCGGCGGTTCAATGCGCAGGATGTCGGGATCGAAGTCCTTGCTGATGGCTTGCATGTCGTTGCGATTGATTGCGGCATAGAACTGCTTGAGCGCTTCGACTTCGGTGCTCATTTATCTTCTCCGAGGCGATGGTGTTACGCACCATGAACAAGTCATGCCACGTGGCCTTACTGACAATCCGGAACTGCGTCGCCAGGGATGCTGCCATCTGATCGTTGGCCAGGCAATGCTGGAACTTCGTCGCTGAGCGTTTTTCGTGGACGCTCGTTCAACAGCCTGGCTGCTTCAGCATGCTCTGCCAGCAGTAGTCCTTCTCAGCATGGCGAAGAAAATCGCGTCAGGTAAAACCCACACCATCCACAAGCTAATCTATGTTAACTTAACTTGGTCGAATCACACTTCGTGTTGCGGACGGCTTCAGCACGGTGCTTGCATAATTGCAGCGGCGGCATGGTCAGGGAGCAAAAAATGACTAGGCAAAAAGCGATACTGATTTCTGGGTGTGATACGCACCACGCCTTGTTCGGCGAAACTCACACCTTTCGATACCTCGATGGATTTCTGCTATCACATCGATACATCTTCGCCGAAAGTACGGCTCGGCGCTTGTTTGACAAAGATGGCGAGGCCGAACAAGCAGGCGTTCCACTCAGCCGCATAATAGGAATTTTTCGGCAGCAATATGGGACTGAGCCGTGGTTCATCTGCGAGCAATGCGCCGATTATCTGGGTCTCGACCCCGTCGACAAGAAGGCCGCCCATGATGCAACCCTCGCCCGCCTGGCCTCACCGAACGTAGTCGGACACCTTCCCGCGATTGATGAGCGAGCGTCACCAGCACACAACGTCTTGGCCATCGGATATTCGTCACGCCTCATCCCTACCAAGGACGAGATGGCGTCGTTGACGGTCTTCTATGACCAGATATGGCTTCCTCATCCGTGCGACCTGTCGCCACGTGGAACAAAAAATCTCGCCTCCGTTTTTCGCCAAATAGCTGGTGCGAACTATGAAATACCGAATTTGCAAGCAGCGCGAGACCGGTACGCGGCCGCGTGTGGCGTTTGGCAGCCCCTTTTTGATGCCGGCATCCTGAAGATCATGCCGCCTTTCGAGATTCTTGCAGGACTGCTTGGCGATAACGACACAATCTCGCTAACGGATTATGCCGACTGGCACATGCGTTTGCCAAAGGAAGCGAGCCGCTTTGAGCGAGGCGTGAGCCAACTCGAATCCTTGATCCTCGCGCTCCATCGGCTCGATGCCAAGAAAACCCATCCGGAACTGTTTATATCAAATCCAAACGACAAGTCGACTGCGCGTTTGTCTGGCTTTCTCAACCAAGCCATCGTCGCAGCCCGCATTCCGATGTTGGCTACTCTCGACGCAAACCAGATTCTTGATTTGCGCGAAAGTGTGAATCAAGCGAAGGATGGGTACCGCCAGTACCTCTACCAACTCACTGATGACCTGGAACAACGCTTGTCATCAGGCGATAAAACCGAAGTGGAAGCAGCACGGAAAACGGCGGAAAGGAAAATTATTCCGGAATATGCCAACTATGTCCGCCAGCTCAAGGCACTCGAAATCGGGTTTGGTGCACGAATACTTGAGGCCGGTGGAAAATTTCTACAAATCGATGCTGCGCCGTGGACGCCAAAATTTTGGGGAGCCATACTTGAGTGCTTCAGCGCAGCGATCGCTACTACCGCGGAACATGACAAGGAAATTTATCTGTCAAATGAGAAACAGGCGTTTCACTACTTGGCAACGATTGAGAGGAACGTAGCAGGGCCTTAACTCATCCGATCCAGGAAGCCTCTCGCTATTACTTGTGTCGTGCGGTGCCATGCGTTGATTCACGATAGACATCCTGCTTGCGCGTCATCTTGTCCACAAAGCGCCCAGTATCGATCAGGCAGCGCTCATGCGTCCCTTCGCACACCTTCTCCACGTCGTCCCAGGCCTCGACCCGGAACAGCACCCGCCGCCCCTCCACTTCCAGCACCTCACCGCGGATCGTCAGCCTCATGCCCGGCGGCGTCGGCGCCAGATGACGAAAGTTGACCATGGTGCCCAGACTCTGCTCACGCGGCCAGTCCACGAAGTCCATCATCCCGTGCAAGCAGGCAAGTTCCATCATGCCAACCAGGTAGCCCGTGGCCAACACGTCCGGCATCTCCCGGCAAAACAAGGTATCGTGGTAAAGCTCAGGCACGGTGGCGCGTGCCGGCACGGTGTACTGCCATTCGAAGCAATGGCCAGGTTGGAAGCTAGGTTTCATGTCCGTAGAGTAACGCAAGCGCCAGCACTGTGCGCATCCTGAAAGGGGCCGTTCGACAACGCCTGCAAGGTTCGTGTAAGCGAGTGGGCCGAGATTGATCTCATGCACCGCACAAGGAGAGCACATGAAACTGAACAGGAAATTGCTTGCCCAGGTGCGCGCCGCGACTCGCACCTTGATGCGCAAGGGACCGGCAGGAACAGGGGCCGTGATCCAGGAAGCGATGAAGAACGCCACGGCGATACAGCGCGCGGCCATGCGCGACATGGCGGTGGTGATGCCGGCGATGCCGGCATTGAAGGATCTGCCGTTTACCGGAAGCGCCACGCTGCCGGGCAAGTTCGTCGACGGCAGCTATACCAACGAGGCCGGCAGCCGCGACTACAAGCTGTACGTGCCGAGCAGCTACACGGGCGATCCCGTGCCGCTGCTGGTGATGCTGCACGGCTGTACCCAGGACCCGGAGGATTTCGCCAAGGGCACCGGCATGAATGCGCTGGCCGAGGAGATGGCCTTCCTGGTGCTCTACCCGGCGCAGAGCAAAGGGGCGAATCCTTCGCGCTGCTGGAACTGGTTCAACGCGGTCGACCAGCAGCGCGGCCAGGGCGAACCCTCGATCATCGCCGGCATGACCAACACCGTCATGGCGCGCCACGCGGTCGACGCCGGCCAGGTCTATGTGGCCGGGCTGTCGGCGGGCGGGGCGATGGCGACCATCATGGGCACCTTGTATCCGGACCTGTACGCGGCGGTCGGCGTGCATTCCGGCCTACCCTTCGCCTCGGCCAATGACCTGTCGTCGGCGATGGCGGCGATGAAGGGCGACTTCCGGCGCGCCGAGGCGCCCGGCAGCGCGCTGCCCATCATCGTGTTCCACGGCGACCAGGACACCACCGTGCATCCGTCCAATGGCGAGGAGCTGGTGGCGCAGGTGGCGCGCCCACTGCGGCGACGCCCGGCGGTGGAACCGGGACGGGTGCCGGACGGCCACGCCTATACCCGCACCGTGCACCGCCACGACGACGGCACCGTGCATGCGGAGCACTGGGTGGTGCACGGCGCCGGTCACGCCTGGTTCGGCGGGAACGCGCTGGGCAGCTATACCGACGGCAGGGGGCCGGACGCAAGCCGCGAGATGCTGCGCTTCTTCCGCACGCGGCGCTAGGCGGCCGGCTGGACGCGCGCCCGCGCGGCCGCCTCGATGTGCGCGCGCAGGCAGGCCGGACACCAGCAGCCGATGGCTTCCTGGGGCACGGGCACTGCCGGCGGCAGCGCGGTGCACCAGCAGGGCTCGGCCGCGCCGTCCGCCATGGCGCAGCCGAAGATGGCGCCGCAACGCGTGCAGACGCTCATCGGTGTGCCCCTGAGGCGCTTGAAGAAGTTAACGGTTTATAAAGATGTGATTTCACGGTGGCGAGCCCTCGGTGCGACCTGCCATAAAATACAACAAGACGCCCTATAATCTGCACAAGTTTTACGCTAATTGCACGGCGTTTGCCTGTAAAATCTCGCGACATTATTTTCGGACCCTCCATGAACGCTCATCTGACCAGCCTGACGACCGAAGAACAGACCAGCGACCTCACCAAGGTCTCGCCTCAGATCAAGGCGCAGATCCTGGCCGAGGCGCTTCCGTATATTCGTAACTTCCACGGCAAGACCATCGTCATCAAATACGGCGGCAACGCCATGACCGACGAGCGCCTGAAGCACGGCTTCGCGCGCGACGTCATCCTGCTCAAGCTGGTCGGCATGAACCCGGTGGTGGTGCACGGCGGCGGTCCGCAGATCGACAACGCGCTCAAGAAGATCGGCAAGCAGGGCACCTTCGTGCAGGGCATGCGCATCACCGACGAAGAGACCATGGAAGTGGTCGAGTGGGTGCTGGGCGGCGAAGTCCAGCAGGACATCGTGATGCTGATTAACCACTACGGCGGCCAGGCAGTGGGCCTGACCGGCAAGGACGGCGGCCTGATCCGCGCACGCCGCATGGCGATGCCAGACCGGGACAAGCCGGGCGAGTTCCTCGACATCGGTTTCGTGGGCGAGATCGACGCCATCAACCCGGCGGTGGTCAAGGCGCTGCAGGACGACGCCTTCATCCCGATCATCTCGCCGATCGGTTTCGGCCAGGACGGCCAGGCCTACAACATCAATGCCGACGTCGTCGCCGGCAAGATCGCCGAGATCCTGAAAGCCGAAAAGCTGATCATGATGACCAACATCGCCGGCGTGCAGGACAAGAACGGCAAGCTGGTCACCGACCTGTCGGCACGCGAGATCGACGAGATGTTCGCGGACGGTACGATCTCGGGCGGCATGCTGCCGAAGATCTCGTCGGCGCTGGATGCGGCGAAGTCGGGCGTCAATACCGTGCACATCATCGACGGCCGTATCGAACACAGTTTGTTGCTGGAAGTCTTGACGGAACAGGCTTTTGGCACTATGATCCGGTCGCACTAAAACATTCGCGGCAGGTAACTGCCTCAAATGTTCGTCACGGCGGGCACTGCCCACCGCGACTCTACCCGCCCTTGTAGCTCAGTGGTAGAGCACTCCCTTGGTAAGGGAGAGGCCACGTGTTCAATCCACGTCAAGGGCACCATTCTCTCCCCCTCCCCATCGTCGAGCTCCGCTGCGCAGTCGCGTCCGGATGGCTATAATCGCATGTTGCAACCATTTTGCTTCATGCATAACCGTGGCTACTTCGACTTTCCGCGCGCCGGTCTGGCTGTTTGACCTGGACAATACGCTGCACGACGCCTCGTACGCCATCTTCCCGGCGATCAGCGCCAACATGAACATCTATATCGCCCGCGTACTGGGCGAGAACGGCATGCCCGCCAACCAGGCCGCCGTCGATGCCGCGCGCCTGGGCTACTGGAAGCGCTACGGCGCCACCCTGCTCGGCATGATCCGCCACCACAAGGTACGCGCCGCCGACTTTTTGCACGAGACCCACGACATCGGCCCGCTGGACCGCATGATGCGCGCCGAGCGCGGCCTGGCGCGCCTGCTGCACCGCCTGCCGGGCCGCAAGATCCTGCTGACGAACGCGCCCACGCGCTACTCCACCGAGATCGTGCGCCGCCTGAAGCTGCACAATCACTTCAGCCAGCACATCGCGATCGAAGACATGCACGTGCACGGCCAGCTGCGTCCCAAGCCCTCCAAGCTGATGCTGCGCCGCCTGCTGCGCCGGCATAACGTCGCCGCGCGCCGCTGCGTGCTGGTCGAGGACACGCTGGCCAACCTGAAAAGCGCCAGCCAGCTCGGCCTGCGCACGGTCTGGGTGACGCAATACCTGCGCATGAGCGATCCGGTTGGGCGCGCCGGGCCGCGAAAGGCGCCGGTGCCGCGGACCCTGAAACGCCCCGGTTACGTCGATGTCAAAGTAAAATCCGTGCGGCAACTTCCCGCACGCCTGCACCGGCTGCGCTAATCACGACCACCATTCATTAGGACTACCATGGCAAGCACGAAGCCAGGCCAGCGCAAGCTGCAAATCCTCCAGGCCCTGGCCTCGATGCTCGAGCAGCCGAAAGGCGAAAGGATCACCACGGCGGCGCTGGCGGCGCGCCTGTCGGTGTCCGAGGCCGCGCTGTACCGCCACTTCGCCAGCAAGGCCCAGATGTACGAAGGCCTGATCGAGTTCATCGAGTCGACCGTGTTCGGCCTGATCAACCAGATCAGCGAGCGCGAGGAAGGCGGCGTGGAGCAGGCCCAGGCCATCCTGCAGATGCTGCTCGGTTTCGCCGCCAGCAACCCGGGCATGACGCGCGTGCTGATCGGCGACGCGCTGGTGGGCGAGGACGAGCGCCTGCAGCTGCGCATGAACCAGTTCTACGACAAGATCGAACTGGCCTGCAAGCAGGCGCTGCGCGTGGCCGTGACCCAGGGCCACGGTACCGAAGCCGACGTCGCCGCGCGCGCCAGCCTGCTGGTCAGCTACGTCACCGGCCGCTGGCACCGCTTCGCCAAGAGCGGCTTCAAGCAGAACCCGGCCGAAGGCACGGCCTTGCAGCTGTCGCTGCTGCTTGCCGCCTGAATGGATACGCCGGAAGTCTTCGCGCTGCTGGACGACGCCTCCGCCACCCAGGAGGCGGGCTCGCGGCTGTATAACGGCCATGCAGGCACCTTGCGCTGCGATCAGGGCTCGGAGTGGCCGCAACTGCTGGACGCGCTCCAGGAGGCGCTACAACGCGGCCTGTACGCCGTGCCGCTCCTGAGCTATGAGCTGGGCGCGCATCTGCAAGGCCTGCCCGCCAGGCCGCTCGCCGGCCCCCTGGCCCAGGTGCTGCTGTTCACCCAGTGCGAACGCATGACGGCGCCCCAGGTCGAAGCCTGGCTCGCCACCCGCAGCGCCGGCGCAGGGTCGAGCGGCGCGGCCGGCGTGGCCGGCATCCATGCCAACGTCGACGAAGCCGCGTTCACCGATGCGATCAATCGTATCCGCGACTACATCGCCGCCGGCGACACCTACCAGGTCAACTACACCTACCGCCTGCGCTTCGAAGCCTTCGGGCCGCTGTTCGGCCTGTACGCACGCCTGCGTGCACGCCAGCCGGTGCCTTACGGCGCCCTGGTGTCCCTGCCCGACGGCGGCGCCCTGCTGTCCTTCTCGCCCGAGCTGTTCGTGCGCCACCAGGCCGGCACCTTGCTCGCGCGGCCCATGAAAGGCACGGCGCCGGCCAGCGGCGACGATGCCGTCGACGAGGCGCGCGGCAAGGCGCTGGCGCAAGACACCAAGAACCGCGCCGAGAACCTGATGATCGTCGACCTGCTGCGCAACGACCTGGGACGGGTGGCGCAGACCGGCAGCGTGCAGGTGCCCGCGCTGTTCGACGTGAAGCGCTACGGCGCGGTGCTGCAGATGACGTCCACGGTGCAGGCGCGCCTGCGCGAGGACGCCGGCCTGCAGGACATCTTCGCCGCGCTCTACCCCTGCGGCTCGATCACCGGCGCGCCCAAGCGGCGCACGATGGAAATCATCCACGAGCTGGAGCCGGATGCGCGCGGCATCTATACGGGTTCGATCGGCTGGTTCGATCCGCCCGCGGACGGCCGCCCTTTCGGCGACTTCTGCCTGTCGGTGCCGATCCGCACGCTGGCCCTGCAGCCGCAAGAGAACGGCGTGCGGCGCGGAGAACTCGGTGTCGGCGCGGGCATCGTCTACGACAGCGACCCGCAATCGGAATTCGCCGAATGCCAGCTGAAGGCGCGCTTCCTGACCGGCCTGCACAACGACTTCGAGGTCTTCGAGACCCTGCGCGCGTCCTGGGACGACGGACCGCGCCACCTGGAGCAGCACCTGGACCGCATCGAAGGCTCGTGCGCATGTTTCGCCCTGCCCTTCGACCGCGACGCGGCGCGGCGCATGCTGGTGGACGCCTGCCTGGCGCTGCCGCATGGGCAGTTGTACCGCCTGCGCCTGTCGAATTCGCATGCACAGGGCTTGCAGCTGCAATCAGGCGCGATGACGGAGCTGCACGAGCCGGTCACGGTCCTGCTGGCGCCAGAACCAACTAGTTCGAACGACGTCTTCCTGCGCCACAAGACCAGCATCCGCGGCCGCTACGACGCGGCCTGGAAAGCGGCCGAGGTACGGGGCGCCTTCGACATGCTGTTCTTTAACGAGCGGGACGAGCTGACCGAAGGGGGGCGCAGCAATGTGTTCGTGCGCTTCGGAGACGTCTGGTACACGCCGCCGCTGTCCTCGGGCGTGCTGCCGGGCGTGATGCGCGGCGTGATGCTGGCGGCGCCGGCCTGGCATGCCAGCGAGCGCGTGATCACGCGCGCGATGCTGGCGCAAGCCGACGACCTGGTCGTGTGCAATGCCTTGCGCGGCCCGATGCGGGCCGTGATCGCCGGCGGCGCTTGATTCCGCCCTAGAAGCGGTATCCGGCGCCGATTCCGAACAGCACCGGATCGATCTTGGCCCGGCTGGCCATCGAGCCGCCCACGAAGACGTCGCTGCGAATCGTGATCTTCTTCACGTCCACGTTCAGCGACCAGCGCTCGTCCAGGCGGTAGTCGAATCCCGCCTGCACCGATGCGCCCCAGCTGTCCTTCTCCAGGCCGCCGGCGCCGTCAAGCAGCTTCACGCTTGAGATGCGGGTGTAGTTCACGCCCATCCCGACATAGGGTCGGAAGCTGGCGGCGGGCAGGAAGTGATACTGGAGGCTCAGGGTCGGCGGCAGGTGGCGGAACGAACCGATGCGGGCGCCATCGAGATAGACCTTGTGCTTCTGTGGATACGTCAGCACCAGCTCGGCGGCGAGTTGCGGTGCGAAGAAGTAGCTGATGTCGATCTCGGGGATGGTCTTGCTGCTGACGCCAATGCGGTCTGCGGCACCCGTGCCGCCAAGCGGGCTGGAATGGTCCACCGGATCGAGATGAACGGCGCGGGCGCGCAGCAGCCATGGTGATTCCTGTCCCATGGCCTGGGAGGCAGCCACGGCGATCAGGACAGCCATCAAGGTTTTCGTCGTCGTGCTCATGTTTTTCTTACCTTTCGTCATGTCATAAGGACGTAGGTAAGCTTATTGATGCGACGCAAAAAAAACATTGATGCAGATCAAAATAACCACATCAGCAGTGTGGTTATAGAGCTTACATATTGAGCGCTTGCTCGATCTTGCCGACCACTTGCGGATCTTCCGGCGTCACCTTGCTCGGGAAGTGCTCGATCACCTTGCCGTCACGGCCGATCAGGTATTTGGTGAAGTTCCACTTCGGTTCCTTGCCGGTGATCTTGGCCAGCTCCGCGTGCAGCGGATTGGCTTGCGCCCCGGAGACCACACTCTTGGCGAACATCGGGAACTTGACGCCGTAGGTGTTGAAGCAGAAGTCGGCGATCTCCTTCGCGGAGCCCGGCTCCTGCTTGCCGAAGTCGTTCGACGGGAAGCCCAGCACCACCAGGCCGCGGCCGCCGTATTTGGCGTAGATCTTTTCCAGGCCTTCATACTGCTTGGTGTAGCCGCAGTAGCTGGCCGTGTTCACCACCAGGACCACCTTGCCGGCGTACTGGCACAGGTCCTGCGGCGCCTCGTCCTGCAGGCGCTTGAAGTTGTGCTTGAGGATGGCCGGGCAGCTCATGGGCCGTGCGGCTTGCGGGGCGCTGGCGGCCTGCTGCGCCGGCACCGGCTGGCTGAGGATGGCGGCCGCGAAGGCCAGGGAGAGCGGGGCGAGCTTGGTCATGGTCAGGCGTTCAGAGTGCGGTGTTCGATCTTGATGCAGTGGTTCATGACCACGTCCAGTCCGGCGGCGCGGGCCAGGTCGGCGGCCGCCTGGTTCTCGATGTCGAGCTGCATCCACAGGCAGCCGGCGCGCACCGCGATGGCGTCGCGCGCGATCGGCGGGATGTCCTCGGACTTGCGGAAGCAGTCGACGATGTCGATGCGCTGGCCGCTGGCCGCCAGGGCGTCGGCGGCTTCCTGCAGGGTGGCGTGCACAGTCTCGTCGAGGATGGTCTGGCCGGCATAGCTCGGGTTGACCGGAATGATCTGGTAGCCGGCGTTTTTCAGGTATTCGGCGACGCCATGGCTGGCGCGGTCGGGCTTGTTCGACAGGCCGACGATGGCGATGGTCTTGCTGTCCTTGAGGATCTGGGGGATGCTTCGCATGGTGAGTGTGAGTAGTTCAAGATTCGCTGTTAGCTTATCAGGTTTGCATCACGGCTGGCGTGGCGCGTGCAAACGTGGAAAGATGCGGTTTCCATCCTTTCCAAGCCCTCCCATGCGCCTCCCTGCCCTTCTCTGCCTTGCCGCCGCCCTGCTTGCGGCTTCCCCTGTCCACGCCCAGCAAGCGCTGGCGGAGGTCGAACGCGCCATCGTGCCCGTGGAGACTTGGGGTGGCAGCCCGGTGGACTCCTCGAAGGCGCGCCGCCACACCATCACCCGGATTACCCTGCACCACCAGGGCGAGCCCTTCCTTCCCGGGACCGACCCGCAGGCCTACCTGCGCCGCCTGCAGTCCTGGTCGCGCGCCAGCAAAGGCTGGCTCGACATCCCCTATCACTATGTGATCGACCTCGACGGCAAGGTGTATGCGGCACGGCCGATCGAGTTCGCGGGCGATACCAATACCGAGTACGACCCGGCGGGGCATGCCTTGATCGAGGTGGTGGGTAATTTCGAGGAAGTGGAGCCGAACCGGCGGCAGCTGGATGCGGTGGTGGAGGTGATGGCGATGCTGGCGAAGAAGTACGGGGTGTCGCTGGATGATATTCGCAGTCATCGGGATTATTCGGACAAAACCGTGTGTCCGGGGGCGAATCTGTACCGGTATGTGAAGGAGGATTATTTCCGGCACAAGGTGGCCTTGTGGCTGGCGGGGGAGCAGGCACGGGCCTCGCAGTGAAGTGGTGCAAGCATGCATCTCACTGCGCTGCGGAACTGGGTCCCCGCCTTCGCGGGGATGACGTTGTTTTAGTTTGCGGGCCACTTCAACAATCGCGGGTCGGCACCCGCCGCACGTTATCCCCGCGAAGGCGGGGACCCAGGTTCGCCGCATTAAGTTAGCACTTACTTTCCAGTGAAATCTCAAGGCATCCGGGCCGACGCCAAAAACAACCACATCACCGTAATGATGACGATCCCCGTCACCGTCACACACGACCAGGTAAAGAACCACGCCGACAACACCGTCGCCTGCATCACCCGCTCGAACAAGATCCCCAGGGTGAAATCGCAAGCCGCCAGCACCGACCAGCGCCGCATGTACAGCGGCAGGTAACGGCTCATGCGCTGGTTATGCTGGCGCACCGCATGCCGCTCATACAAATCGCGCGCCGCGTTCACGTCGCGGAACAGCCAGTCGAAGAACAGGAAGCGGTACAGGGTGCGGCCGAACGACGCTTCCTGCGGCGCGGCGTGTTCTTCGCGGTGTGGTGGAATGCCCATGGCTGACTCATTGGTGTCTGTGCCAAGCGGGCACCAGGCCATACTAAGCCCGAATCCGCCGCAGCCACGGTGCGCCGGGTAACAGTGCACAGGTATCGCAGCGATCGGACTTGCCAGTAAAAAAGGCAGCCCGAAGGCTGCCTTTCTGTGCTGCTGCACGAAGCGGCTTAACGGCCCTTCGAACGCAGCTTCTGGATCGCTGCCAGCTGCGCGATCGCCGCGGCCATTTCGGCCTGGGCTTTCGCGTAGTCGATCTTCGATTCCTTGTTCAGCATCAGCTCTTCAGCCTGCTTCTTGGCTTCCAGTGCCTTCGCTTCGTCCAGGTCGCCACCGCGGATCGCGGTGTCGGCCAGCACGGTCACGCCGTTCGGCTGCACTTCGAGGATACCGCCGGCGACGAAGACGAACTCTTCGCCACCGCCGGCCACCTGGATTCGCACAGCACCCGGCCTGATGCGCGTGATCAGCGGGGTGTGCTTCGGGTAGATACCCAGCTCGCCCGATTCACCCGGCAACGCGACGAATTCGGCCAGGCCGGAGAAGATCTGCTCTTCGGCCGAGACCACGTCCACTTGAATAGTGTTTGCCATGTCTTTCCTTCAGTTTAAGAAGTCAGCTGCAGAAATCTCGGATAACCTGCTGCGCGTTGCCGTTTTGGGTGGCGATGCTCGCTGTACTAGCGTACAGCTGCGCTTCTCACCCAAAACTGCCGCCGCTCGCGACGGTTCTCCGAAATTTCTTTAGGCAGCCAGCTTCTTGGCTTTCTCGATTGCTTCCTCGATGGTGCCGACCATGTAGAAGGCCTGTTCCGGCAGGTGGTCCAGTTCGCCCGACGCGATCATCTTGAAGCCCTTGATCGTGTCTTTCAGCGAAACGTACTTGCCCGGCGAGCCGGTGAACACTTCAGCGACGTGGAACGGCTGCGACAGGAAACGCTGCATCTTACGAGCGCGTGCGACGACCAGCTTGTCTTCCGGCGCCAGTTCGTCCATGCCCAGAATCGCGATGATGTCGCGCAGTTCCTTGTAGCGCTGCAGGGTGCCCTGCACGGCGCGCGCGGTGTTGTAGTGCTCTTCACCGACGACCAGCGGGTCCAGCTGGCGCGAGGTCGAGTCCAGCGGATCCACTGCCGGGTAGATACCCAGCGAAGCGATGTCACGCGACAGAACGACGGTCGAGTCCAGGTGGGCGAAGGTGGTTGCAGGCGACGGGTCGGTCAAGTCATCCGCAGGGACGTACACGGCCTGGATCGAGGTGATCGAACCGGTCTTGGTCGAGGTAATACGCTCTTGCAGGCGGCCCATTTCTTCGGCCAGGGTCGGCTGATAGCCCACCGCCGACGGCATACGGCCCAGCAGTGCCGACACTTCGGTACCGGCCAGGGTGTAGCGGTAGATGTTATCCACAAAGAACAGAACGTCCTTGCCTTCGTCACGGAAGGCTTCCGCCATGGTCAGGCCGGTCAGCGCGACGCGCAGACGGTTGCCCGGCGGTTCGTTCATCTGGCCGTAGACCATCGCCACTTTCGAGTTGGTCGGGTTTTCCAGGTCGACGACCTTGGCGTCCGCCATCTCGTGGTAGAAGTCGTTACCTTCACGGGTACGCTCACCCACGCCGGCGAACACGGACAGACCCGAGTGCGCCTTCGCGATGTTGTTGATCAGTTCCATCATGTTGACGGTCTTGCCGACGCCGGCGCCGCCGAACAGGCCGACCTTACCGCCTTTGGCGAACGGGCAGACCAGGTCGATGACCTTGATGCCGGTTTCCAGCAGGTCGGTCGACGGCGACAGCTCGTCGTAGGCAGGCGCATCGCGGTGGATCGATGCCATGCGCTCGTGGCTGACCGGACCGCATTCGTCGATCGGGTTGCCCAGCACGTCCATGATGCGGCCCAGGGTCGGGGTGCCGACCGGAACCATGATCGGGTTGCCGGTGTTCTGGATGATCATGCCGCGGCGCAGGCCTTCCGAGCTGCCCAGTGCAATGGTACGGACCACGCCGTCGCCCAGCTGCTGCTGGACTTCCAGGGTCAGTTCCGAACCTTCCATTTTCAGTGCGTCGTACACTTTCGGCATGGCGTTACGCGGGAATTCCACGTCGACCACGGCGCCGATACACTGAACGATTTTGCCATCAGCCATTTTCGTTCCTTCAGATATAGTTAAATTCTTTTTGACTTTGATCGGTTGGGGGCAGAGTACCGCTCGCTTTGCTCGCTTAACTCTTTCCCCAAAGCGCTTACTTAGACGGCTGCTGCGCCGGAAACGATCTCGGAGAGTTCTTTGGTAATCGCTGCCTGGCGGGTCTTGTTGTAGACCAGCTTCAGGTCGCTGATGACACTACCGGCGTTGTCGCTTGCGGCCTTCATCGCCACCATGCGTGCCGATTGCTCGGACGCCAGGTTTTCGGCCACGGCCTGGTACACCAGCGCTTCGACGTAACGCACCAGCAGCTCGTCGATGACGACTTGCGCTTCCGGTTCGTAGATGTAGTCCCAGCTGATACCGCCGGCGTCTTTTTCCAGGTGCTTTGCCGGCAGCGGGAGCAGCTGCTCGACCATCGGTTCCTGCTTCATCGTGTTGATGAACTTGGTGTAGCACAGGTAGACAGCGTCGAGCTTGCCTTCCTGGTACGCGTCCAGCATCACTTTGACCGGTCCGATCAGCTTGTCCAGGTGCGGCGTATCGCCGAGCTGGGTCGCTTGCGACACGACCTTCATGCCCATGCGGTTCAGGAAGCCCAGGCCCTTGTTGCCGATGGCAACCGCCTCGACGGTGTTACCCGCCTGCTCCATCTCGCGCGCCTTCAGCGTCACCTGGCGCAGCACGTTGGTGTTCATGCCGCCGCACAGACCCTTGTCGGTCGTGACGACGATGAAACCCACGGCCTTCGCCTGCACGTGCTTGGCTTGCGCCATGAACGGGTGCGTATATTCCGGGTTTGCGCCGGCAAGGTTGGCGGTGATGGTACGAACCTTGTCACTGTAGGGACGGGCGGCGCGCATGCGATCCTGCGCCTTGCGCATTTTCGATGCGGCGACCATTTCCATCGCCTTGGTGATCTTCTTCGTATTCTCTACGCTCTTGATCTTGCCACGAATCTCTTTGCCTACTGCCATGAGTCCTTACTCCTTCCACGCGCCGGCGCCGCCTTCAAGGCAGCGCCGGCCCGAGATTAAAATGCGCCGGATTTCTTGAAATCAGCAATGGCAGCCGACAGCGCAGCTTCGCCGTCCTTGTCCAGTTGCTTGGTTTCGTCGATCTTCGACAGCAGGGAAGCGTGGCTCGACTTCAGGAAGTTGTGCAGACCGTGCTCGAACGGCAGCACTTTCTTGACTTCGATGTCGTCCAGGTAGCCTTTGTTGACGGCGAACAGCGATGCGGCCATCAGCGAGGTCGACAGCGGCGAGAACTGCGGCTGCTTCAGCAGCTCGGTCACGCGGGCGCCGCGGTCCAGCTGCTTGCGGGTCGACTCGTCCAGGTCCGATGCGAACTGCGCGAACGCAGCCAGTTCACGGTACTGCGCCAGGTCGGTACGGATACCGCCCGACAGGCCCTTGATGACTTTGGTCTGGGCTGCGCCACCGACGCGCGACACCGAGATACCGGCGTTGATCGCAGGACGGATACCGGCGTTGAACAGCGAGGTCTCCAGGAAGATCTGGCCGTCGGTAATCGAAATCACGTTGGTCGGCACGAAGGCCGAGACGTCGCCTGCCTGGGTTTCGATGATCGGCAGTGCGGTCAGCGAGCCGGTCTTGCCGGTCACGGCGCCGTTGGTGAACTTCTCGACGTAGTCGGCGTTCACGCGTGCTGCGCGCTCGAGCAGACGGCTGTGCAGGTAGAACACGTCGCCCGGATACGCTTCGCGGCCCGGCGGACGGCGCAGCAGCAGGGAGATCTGGCGGTAAGCGACAGCCTGCTTCGACAGGTCGTCGTACACGATCAGCGCGTCTTCGCCGCGGTCGCGGAAGTATTCGCCCATCGCGCAGCCCGAGTAGGCCGAGATGTACTGCATCGCTGCCGATTCCGAAGCGGAAGCGGCGACCACGATGGTGTACTCCATCGCGCCATGCTGTTCCAGCGAGCGGACGATGTTCTTGATGGTCGATGCCTTCTGGCCGATTGCGACGTACACGCAGGTGACGCCCTGGCCCTTCTGGTTGATGATCGCGTCGACAGCGACAGCCGATTTACCGGTCTGGCGGTCGCCAATGATCAGCTCACGCTGGCCACGGCCGATCGGTACCATCGCGTCGATCGACTTGATGCCGGTCTGCATTGGCTGCGAGACGGATTCACGCGCGATGACGCCCGGCGCGATCTTTTCGATCGGGGCGGTCAGCTGTGCGTTGACCGGGCCCTTGCCGTCGATCGGCTGGCCCAGTGCGTTAACCACGCGGCCACGCAGTTCCGGACCGATCGGCACTTCCAGGATGCGGCCGGTGGTCTTGACGGTGTCGCCTTCGGAGATGTGCTCGTAGGCGCCCAAGATGACGGCGCCGACCGAGTCGCGCTCGAGGTTCATCGCCAGGCCGAAGGTGTTGCCCGGGAATTCCAGCATCTCGCCCTGCATCACGTCCGACAGGCCATGGATGCGGCAGATACCGTCGGCAACGGAGATCACCGTGCCTTGATTGCGAACTTCAGCCGAACCTTCCAGACCCTGGATGCGGCTCTTGATCAGTTCGCTGATTTCAGAAGAATTAAGTTGCATGAGTGCTAACTCCAAATGTTTTTGATGCGTAGGGCAAGGGCGCGGGGCCGGCGAGTGCTGTCAGATTCCTGATTACGACACCAGCGCAACATGCATCTGTTGCAGCTTGGCGCGTACCGAGGTATCGAGCACTTCGTCGCCGACGACCACGCGCACACCACCGATCAGCGTAGGATCAACGGTCACCGACGGGTTCAGCTTGCGGCCAAATTTCTTTTCCAGCGTAGCGACCAGCTGGGCCAGCTGGTCGCCCGAGAGCTCGAAGGCGCTGACGATGTGCGCATCGGCGGCGCCTTCGTTGGCGTTCTTCAGTGCCGCGAACTGGGCGGCGATTTCGGGCAGCAGGTTGACGCGGCCGTTTTCGGCCAGCATCGCGATAAAGTTCTTCGCTTCAGCGTTCAGCGGCGACTTGACCAGGGACGCAATCGCGTCGGCCAGCTGGGCAGCGGTGACCTTCGGGTTGGCGGCGAAAGCCTGCACGTCCGGATTGGCGCCAACTTGGCCCAACTCGGCAGTGACGGCCGACCAGGCAGCCATGTCGCCCGACTGGGCAACACGGAACAGCGCTTCGGCGTAAGGGCGGGCGACGGTTGCGAGTTCAGCCATGATCAGAGCTCGGTCGACAGTTTCGACAGCAGGTCGGCGTGAGCCGCTGCGTTCACTTCGCGCTTCAGGATCTGCTCGGCGCCCTGGACGGCGAGGGTCGCCACCTGGCCGCGCAGTTCTTCGCGGGCACGGGTCACTTGCTGCTCGGCATCGGCCTTGGCGGCAGCGACGATACGGGCTGCTTCCTCGGAGGCGGTACGCTTGGCTTCTTCGATGATGGCTGCGGCACGCTTTTCGGCGTCGGCAATGCGCTTCTGGACTTCGTCACGGGCGCCAGCCAGTTCGGTCTGCACGCGCTTTTCGGCGGCGGCCAGGTCGGCCTTGCCGCGGTCGGCGGCGGCCAGACCATTCGCGATCCTCTGTGCGCGCTCGTCGAGCGCTTTCATCAGCGGCGGCCACACGAACTTCATGGTGAACAGCGCCAGGATGAAGAAGACAGCGAACTGTGCAAACAGGGTTGCATTAAGGTTCACGGTATTTTCCCTCTTACAGAAACACGGATGCCGAACCAGGAACTGGTTCGGCCATTCAGGACGTCAAACCGCTGGGTCTTAGACCGCGGTGAACGGGTTGGCGAATGCGAACAGCATTGCGATACCAACACCGATCAGGAATGCCGCGTCGATCAGGCCAGCCAGCAGGAACATCTTGGTCTGCAGGGTGTTCATCAGTTCAGGCTGACGTGCCGAAGCTTCGAGGTACTTACCGCCCATGATTGCGATACCGATACATGCGCCGATAGCGCCGAGGCCGATGATCAAACCGCAAGCCAGTGCAACAAAAGAAACGTCAGTCATGATTACTCCAAAAAGTTAATTTAAAAACTAGATTAAAAACTACAACTTCGTTACAACCACTATCTTGTTCGATGCTTGCGGCGCCGATCAGTGGCCTTCATGGGCCTGACCGAGATACACCAGCGTCAGCATCATGAAGATGAATGCCTGCAGGAACACGATCAGGATGTGGAAGATCGCCCAGATGGAACCAGCAATTACGTGGCCGACGACGCCAAAGACGGTCGCAGTCGAGCCCAGCAGTGCGATCAAGAGGAACAGCAGCTCACCGGCAAACATGTTGCCGAACAGTCGCATACCGAGCGACACCATTTTTGCTGCGTATTCGATGATGTTCAGGAGCAGGTTGAACGGCGCCATGTAGATGCCGAACGGGGCTGCGAACAATTCGTGGATCCAGCCGCCCAGGCCCTTGATCTTGATGCCGTAGTAAATCATCAGGGCCAGCACGCCCAGCGAGATGCCGATGGTGCCGTTCAGGTCGGCGGTCGGGACCACGCGGTGATACGGGAACAGGTGCTCGACGCCCAGCGCCGCGAAGGCCGCCGAGAACAGGTCGACCGGCAGGAAGTCCAGCGAGTTCATCAGGGCGACCCAGACGAACACGGTCAGCGCGGCAGGGGCGATGAAGCTGCGATCGCCATGGACGATGGACTTCGACTGGTCTTCGACCATTTCCACCAGCAGCTCGACGGCGGCCTGGAAGCGGCCCGGGACGCCCGAGGTGGCGCGGCGCGCGGCCATCCACATGATCAGGCTGCCGAGCACACCCATGGCGATCGACCAGAAAATGGTGTCCAGGTTGACGACCGAAAAATCGACCGGGCCATTCTGGTGACCGTTCGACAGGTGGCCCAGGTGGTGCTTGATGTATTCTGAAGCGGTGGGCGCGTGGTGTGCTGCGCCTTCTACGGTTGGAGTCGCCATTGTCAATGCCTAAATAATAAGAATATGTAACTCTTCAGTGCCACGATGAACCCGCCCAGCAGGGCCAGCCAGTTCAGATCGCGGTACAGCCACGCCGTCGCTCCCAGGAGCGCCAGGGTCATTGCAATCTTTATAAATTCCCAGATGAAAAATGCGACGGGGTTGGCCCCGCCCACTTTCGTTGATGCGGCAAACAGGCGTACCGCCATAATTCCGTTGGGCACGACACAGCACAAACCGCCCAGTACTGCCGAAAACATCGCAGGCCATCCCCCCAGCAGTGCGGCGACGAGGCCGGCAACTACCGTTGCGATCAACTGCAGGGAAACGATGCGCAGCATATTTTTCTAGTCTCGCGCCCGCGCATGTGGACGATTTGCGATGTGGTAATTACATGAATCAGCGGGATTATAAGTGGTTATACGGACATGAGTCAAACGATTCGCAACTTATAACTCGCGCGTAAAGATGACGCAATTGTCACAAACCACTGGAAGATTGTGCAATCTTTTCAGTTACTTAAGTGCGCGCGGCTGCTGACCCTTGAGTTAACAATCTGTGGGTTTTATACAAGACTTGCGGCACGCTGGGGCGGTGCGGACCTTGTTTCTCTGATAGGGGAAGTTTCTGCAGGGAAGCGAGGTATGCATGGCTGATGGGATGCTCGGACGGGGAATCCGTCCACCCTGCGGCATGAGCTGTTTGGACGCGTCGGCAGGTAAGCTGCCGACGCGTTCAAGCAATTGATGTGTTGTCGAAATGCATCAGGCACGCAGCCGCGCCAGCACGCCATCGAGGATATCGAGGTCGGCGAAGTCGATGATCAGTTGCCCCTTGCCTTTTGCGCCCATCTTGAACATGACGGGCGTCGCCAGCTTGTCCGAGAGCTCTTCTTCCAGGCGCACGATGTCGCCCGCCTTTTCCTTGGCCCGCGGCGCCGCGGCCGGCGCGTTCTGTTCCTCGATTGCGCGCGCCACCAGCTTCTCGGTCTCGCGCACCGACAGGCGCTTGGCGATCACGTGGTTGGCCAGGGCGATCTGGTTCGCGCTGTCCACCGCCAGCAGGGCGCGGGCGTGGCCCATGTCGATATCGCCCGCCATCAGCATGGTCTGCACCGGCTGCGCCAGGTTGATCAGGCGCAGCAGGTTCGACACCGCGCTGCGCGAACGGCCGACCGCCGCCGCCGCCTGTTCATGGGTGAAGTTGAAATCCGAGATCAAACGCTGGATGCCCTGCGCTTCTTCGAGCGGATTCAGGTCTTCGCGCTGGATGTTCTCGATCAGGGCCATCGCCGCGGCAGCCTGGTCATCGACGTCGCGCACCAGGACCGGGATTTCCTCCAGGCCGGCCATCTGGGCGGCGCGGAAGCGGCGTTCGCCGGCGATGATCTCGTACGCTGCGGCCGAACCCGCGGGCAAGGGACGCACCAGCACCGGCTGCATGATGCCCTGGGTCTTGATCGAGGAGGCCAGCTCGCTGAGCGAGCCTTCGTCCATGCGGGTGCGGGGCTGGTACTTGCCGGCCTGGATCTGGCCGACCGGCAGCGCCGACGGATTGTTCGCCACTGGCGCAGGCTCGCTGTCGCCGCCGAGCAGCGCGTCGAGACCGCGGCCGAGTCCTTTCAGTTTTTTGGTTGCCATGTTGTTCTAGCTCTAAGTGATTACATTGTCTTGATGCGCTCGACCATCTCGGCGCCGAAAGCGATGTACGCCTGCGCGCCCTTCGAGGACGGATCGAACACCACGCCCGGCATGCCGTAGGACGGCGCTTCGGCCAGGCGCACGTTGCGCGGGATGATGGTCTTGAATACCTTGTCGCCGAAGTGCTGCTCGAGCTGGCTCGAGACCTGCTGCGACAGCGTCATGCGCGGATCGAACATCACGCGCAGCAAGCCGATGATGCGCAAGTCGGTGTTCAGGTTGGCATGCACCTTCTTGATCGTGTTGACCAGGTCGGACAGGCCTTCGAGCGCGTAGTACTCGCACTGCATCGGGATGATCACGCCGTGCGCGCCGCACAGGCCGTTCAGGGTGAGCAGCGAGAGCGCGGGCGGGCAGTCGATCAGGATGAAGTCGTAGTCCGCATCGACCTTGGCCAGCGCGTCCTTCAGGCGGCGCTCGCGGTTATCCAGCGCGACCATCTCCACTTCGGCGCCGGCCAGCTCGCGGTTGGCGGGCAGGACGTCGAAGCGTCCGGACTCCGAGCGCAGGCGCGCGGCGGATACGTCCGCCTCGCCCAGCAGCACCTGGTAGATCGATGCCTCCAGTTCCGCCTTGTTGATGCCCGCCCCCATCGTGGCGTTGCCCTGGGGGTCGAGGTCGACCAGCAGCACGCGCTGATTCAGCTTGGCCAGGCCTGCCGCCAGGTTGACGGAGGTCGTGGTCTTGCCGACGCCCCCTTTTTGATTCGCAACGCAAAATATCTTCGCCATCTATTCTTTCCGTGAACGCGACAACAAGACGCTATACCGTTCATACCGTACAAACCGTTGCAACGATTTATAAGATATAAACGGTATAAACTATTTATACCATTTATACTTTGTATACTGTTTAAACGTTTCTCTCGATGAACACGAGATGGCGTTCCGCTCCCAGCCTTGGCACCTGCAGGGGCTGCAAATCCGTCACTTTCCATTCCGCGGGGAGCCGCTCCCGTTCCTCGCTGGGGGCCACGCCTTTCAAGGCGATGAATTTGCCACCCTCCGCCAGCAGGTGTCCCGACCACTCCACGAAATCCGACAGGTCGGCGAAAGCACGCGAGGTGATGACGTCGAATTTGTCGCTCACCTCCAGCTCCTGCACCTTTTTCGTGTACACGGTGACGTTCGCCAGTCCCAATTCGGCCTTTACCTGCGTGAGGAAGGCGGTTTTCTTGTGCACGGTGTCGATCATCGACACCTTCATGCCTGGCCGTGTGATGGCCAGTACGATGCCGGGCAGCCCGCCCCCTGCTCCCACGTCCAGCACATTGCGTGCGCTGGAAAACGCCGGCACCGCCGCCAGGGAATCCAGCAGATGGTGGGTCACCATCTGCATCGGGTCGCGCAGCGACGTCAGGTTGTAGACCGAATTCCACTTGGCCATCAGATGGACGTAGTCGAGCAGCTGCTGTTGCTGCTGCGCCGGCACGTCCAGTTTCATCTCGGCGATGCCCTCGGCAAGGACTTGCTCCAGCGCGTTGCGGTCGAATCCCCTCATTGCGCCTGCTCCGCCGGTGCGTTGGTGAAGCCCTTGGCACCACGCTTTTTCAGGTGCACCAGCAGCAGAGAAATAGCCGCCGGAGTCACGCCCGAGATACGCGAAGCCTGGCCCAGGGTCTCCGGACGCTGCTTGTCCAACTTCTGGCGCACTTCGATCGACAGGGCCGCGATCTCCAGGTAGTCCAGGTTTTCGGGCAGCTTGAGGTTTTCGTAGTGCTCGTGACGCTCCACTTCGCGTGCCTGGCGGTCGATGTAGCCGGCGTACTTGATCTGGATTTCCACCTGCTCCTTGACGGCCGGATCTTCCACGCCAGGGCCGGCCAGTGGCTGACCTTCGTTGCCGGTCATGGACATCAGGGTGGCGTATTCGACGCCCGGGCGGCGCAGCAGGTCCGCCAGGTTGTACTCGCGCTCGATCGCCTGCCCCACCACGCGCTCGGATTCGGCGGCGGCCAGGATGCGCGGGTTGACCCAGGTGGAACGCAGGCGCTCCAGTTCGCGGGCCACGGATTCGCGCTTGGTCTCGAAAGCGGCCCACTGCGCGTCACCCACCACGCCCAGCTGGCGGCCGATCTCGGTCAGGCGCATGTCGGCATTGTCCTCGCGCAGCGACAGGCGGTATTCCGCGCGGCTGGTAAACATGCGGTAAGGTTCGGCCACGCCCTGGGTAGTGAGGTCGTCGACCAGCACGCCCAGGTAGGCTTCCGAGCGGCCCGGGGTCCAGGCGTCCTTGCCCTGGGTTTGCAGGGAGGCGTTCAAGCCGGCCAGCAGGCCCTGGGCCGCGGCTTCCTCGTAGCCGGTGGTGCCGTTGATCTGGCCGGCGAAGAACAGGCCCTTGATGGCCTTGGTCTCGAGCGAGGCCTTGAGGCCACGCGGGTCGAAATAATCGTATTCGATGGCGTAGCCGGGACGCAGGATAAAGGCGTTTTCCAGGCCGCGCATCGAGCGTACCAGGTCCAGCTGCACGTCGAACGGCAGGCTGGTCGAGATCCCGTTCGGGTAGAACTCGTTGGTGGTCAGGCCTTCCGGTTCCAGGAAGATCTGGTGCGACTCCTTCGACGCGAAGCGGTGGATCTTGTCCTCGATCGAGGGGCAATAGCGCGGGCCGACGCCTTCGATCACGCCGGTGTACATCGGGCTGCGGTCCAGGCCGGAGCGGATGATGTCGTGGGTCTTTTCATTGGTGTGCGTGACCCAGCACGGCACCTGGCGCGGGTGCATGGCGACGTTGCCCATGTATGAAAACACCGGCACCGGATCGAGGTCGCCCGGCTGCTCGGCCAGCACCGAAAAGTCGATGCTGCGGCCATCGATGCGGGGCGGCGTGCCGGTCTTCAGGCGGCCCTGCGGCAGCTTGAGTTCCTTCAGGCGCGAAGACAGCGAGGCGGCGGGCGGATCGCCTGCGCGGCCGCCGGAATAATTCTGCAGGCCGACGTGGATCTTGCCATCGAGGAAGGTACCTGCCGTCAAGACCACGGCGCGGGCGCGGAACTGCAGGCCGATCTGGGTAACGGCGCCGACCACGCGGTCGCCCTCCACCATCAGGTCGTCCACCGCCTGCTGGAACAGCCACAGGTTGGGCTGGTTTTCCAGGCGCGAACGGATTGCCGCCTTGTACAGCACTCGGTCGGCCTGGGCGCGGGTGGCGCGCACGGCCGGTCCCTTGGACGAGTTCAGGATGCGGAACTGGATGCCGGCCTCGTCAGTGGCGATGGCCATTGCGCCGCCGAGGGCATCGACTTCCTTGACCAGGTGGCCCTTGCCGATACCGCCGATGGATGGGTTGCAGGACATCGCCCCGAGGGTCTCGATGTTATGCGTGAGCAGCAGGGTCTTTTGACCGGTGCGAGCGGACGCGAGCGCAGCTTCAGTACCGGCATGGCCGCCGCCGACGACGATCACGTCGAATTCAGTAGGAAATAGCATGATGGGAGCAAAGCGAGGAGACTAATGCGCGATTATAGATTCTTTTTTCTTGTGGGACTCTCAACCGGCGCGGAAAACGACGAATTTTGTTCCACGTGAAACAGTACTCGACAATATTGTCAGTTGGTTCCACGTGGAACAATCAATAAAAAAGCCGGGACGAGCCCGGCTTCATTGTTTCACGTGGAACAGCGCTACCACCCAATCTTGGTGAAAGCATCGTAAGCGGTCCTCAAAATCAGCCCGCTGACCACGCAAAGGAAGAGCTTACGCACGAAGCCGCTACCGTGCTTCAGCGCCAGCCTGGTGCCGATCAGCGAGCCGACAATCTGGCAGCCCGCCATCATCAGGCCGACCTGCCACAGCAAATGGCCGCTGTACCCGAACCAGAGCAGGGCCGAGAAATTGCAGGCCACGTTGACGATCTTGGCTGCGGCCGAGGCACTGAGGAAGTCGAAACCGAAGAAACGCACGAACAGGAAGATCAGGAAGCTGCCGGTACCCGGGCCGAAGAACCCATCGTAGAAACCGATCGACGCGCCAATGCCGATCGCCCAATAGCGTTCTGCCTTGCCGCTATGGACCGGCGCATGGACCGAACCGAGATCCTTTTTCTTGAAGGTGTAGACGGCGACCGCCACCAGGATGATCGGCAGCAGCGTACGTACAAAGTCGGCCGGCACGCGGGTGACCGTCCAGGCGCCGGCGAACGACAGTACGAAGGCGGCCAGGGCAGCAGGCGCCGCGGTGCTCCACGCGACCCGCACTCGGCGCGCGTAGTTCACCGCAGCGGTGCTGGTGCCGAAGATGCTGGCCAGCTTGTTGGTGCCGATCAGGGTGGCCGGCGCTTCTTTCGGCAGGATGGAAAAGATGGCGGGAACCTGGATCAGGCCGCCGCCGCCGACCACGGCATCGACCAGCCCGGCGGCGAACGCGGCCGCGCCGAGCCATACGAAATCAATCATGGGAACTTTCGGATTGGTGCTGAGCGAGCATTTTAAGCCAAGCCCACTTCCCGAGTGCAAGCCCAACACGGCGCGGATGCGGTAAGCTCTAGAGAGAACACCAAGGAGACCAGCATGACCGCTTTCGCCTTCAGTACCGTCGCCAGCATCCTGTCCGAACCGGGGGCCGGCGCCAGGTTGGGACAACTGCTTGCCGAGCGCTTTCCGGGAACGAGGCGCCCCCTCTTCGTGACGGACGCCGGCTTCCTGGCCACCGGCCTGATGGAGCCCGCCCGCCTCGACCTGCAGCGCCACGGCATGCTGCCGGCGGTCTTCTCGGAGGTTGTCGCCGACCCGCCGGACAGCGTGGTGCTGCAGGCGGTCGAGGCTGCGCGCCGGCACGGGGCCGACCTGGTGATCGGCTTCGGCGGCGGCAGTTCGATGGATGCCGCCAAGCTGGTGGCCGTGCTCGCGGAGAGCGGCCAAGCCCTGGACGAGATCTATGGCATCGGCAAAGTCAGCGGACACAGGCTGCCGCTGGTCCAGGTCCCGACCACGGCCGGCACCGGTTCGGAAGTCACCAACATCGCCATCGTCACCACAGGTGCAACGACCAAGACCGGCATCGTCGCCTCCCAGCTGTATGCCGACATGGCCGTGCTCGACGCCAGCCTGACCCTCGGCCTGCCCCCGAGAATCACGGCCGCCACCGGCATCGATGCGATGGTCCATGCCATCGAGGCCTATACCAGCCGCCACAAGAAGAACCCGCTGTCGGACGCCCTCGCGCGTGAGGCATTGGGGTTGCTGTCACGCAACTTACTGCCGGCCTGCCAACGCGGCCAGGATGTGCAGGCAAGGCAAGCCATGCTGCTCGGCGCCTGCCTGGCCGGACAGGCGTTTTCGAATGCGCCGGTGGCCGCGGTCCATGCGCTGGCCTACCCGATCGGCGGCATGTTTCACGTGCCGCATGGGCTGTCGAACTCGCTCGTCCTGCCGCATGTCCTCGCATTCAACCTGCCCCAGGCCGCGTCCAGCTACGCGGAACTGGCGGACATCCTCGCGCCGGAGGCGGGCGGCAGCGACGAAGCACGGGCGCGCGCCCTCATTGTTGCGACGCAACAAACAGCGGAAATGACGGGAATCGAGACCAGCCTGCGCCAGGTCGGCATTGCCGAATCCGACCTCGACCGGATGGCCGATGACGCGATGCTGCAACCCAGGCTATTGGGAAACAACCCGCGCGAGATGACGCGCGAGCATGCGCGGGCGATCTATGCGGCCGCTCTATGAGCGCGCGCCGGTCAGGTATTCGATCAGGAGGGCGTTGACCTTGTGCGTGGCGGACAGCTGCATCCAGTGCCCGACGTCGTCCAGGCGTTCGTAGCGGAATCCGGCGCGGCAGTATTCGGCGGAATCGAGCATCTGCTTTTCGCCGAGCGCCGGGTCGCGGTCGCTCCAGACCCCCATCACCGGCACTTCCACCGGGCTCCAGCGGCGCGCCGAGCCCAGCTTGAGGTTGGCGCGGTAGTAGTTGAGCGCCGCGGTCAGGCGCCCTTCCGGCTCCAGCGCCGCCAGCCACAACTGCTGCTGCTCCTTGTTGCGCGTCAGCTGGCGCAAGAAGGACCAGTCATTGGCCTTGATCGCCTGCTCGGCGACGACCGGCATCAGGAAGCCCTGGATGTACCAGAAGCGCATCTGCTGCTCCATGCCCGCGTTGGCGATCGCCGCAGGATGGCCGGTCGACAGGGCGACGAAACGCTCGACCCGGTGGGGCGCATCCATGCAGACTTGCCAGCCGACCAGCCCGCCCCAGTCGTGGCCCACGAGCGCGGCTTTTTCGATACCGAGCACGTCCATCAAGCCGAGCACGTCGGCGCGCAGGAATTCGATGGCATAGGCGCCGGTGCTGGACGGCGCTTCGGTCTTGCCGTAGCCGCGCAGGTCGGGCGCGATGACCCGGAAACCGGCCGCGGCCAGGGCCGGGATCTGCTTGCGCCAGATGATGTGGGTATCAGGGAAACCGTGCAGCAGCAGCACGGGCGGTCCCTCCCCCATGCTGACGTAATGCATGTCCAGACCGTTGACCGTGGCGTGATGCGAATCGAAACCCATGCTTTTCCTGAAGCAGCGCGTGAAGACCAGGCTGCTCAGGCATTCGCTTTGGGCTTCTTGGCGAGCAGAGCAGCAATTTCTCCCACAATACCACGGCGGAACGAGAGGACGCAGACAATAAAGATCAGTCCCGTCACCATGCCCACCGACTCGCCCAGCGCGCCGAACCAGGCGATCCCGAGCGACTCCGACAGCCAGGCGCCAAGGTCGCCCAGCTTGTTTTCCAGGGCGATGATGAGGAAGGCGCCGAGCACCGGCCCGGCCAGCGTCCCCATGCCCCCTACCAGCGTCATCAGGACCACCAGGCCCGACATGGTCCAGTGCACGTCGGTCAGCGTCTCGAAGCCCAATACGACCGTTTTGGTGGCTCCTGCGAGCCCTGCCAGGGCCGCGGACAGGACGAAAGCCAGCAGCTTGTAGCGGTCGACCTCGTAGCCCAAGGAGACGGCGCGCGCCTCGTTCTCCTTGATCGCCTTGAGCACCTGGCCGAAGGGCGAATGCACGGTGCGCAGGATCAGGGCGAAGCCGGCCGCGAACAGCGCCAGCACCACGTAGTACATGACCAGGTCATTGGACAGGTCCAGCGCCCCGAACAGGCGCCCGCGCGGCACGCCCTGCAGGCCGTCCTCGCCATGGGTGAAGGGCGAGCGCAGGGCCGCGAAATACACCATCTGGGCCAGCGCCAGGGTGATCATCGAGAAGTAGATGCCCTGGCGGCGGATCGCCAGCGCGCCGATCACCAGGCCGAGCAGGCTGCTGGCCAGCACGCCGAGCACGATGCCCAGCTCGGTCGGCAGGCCGACCACGGTCAGCATATGCCCGGTCACGTAGCCGGCGCTGCCGAAAAAAGCGGCATGGCCGAAGGACAGCAGGCCGGTGAAGCCGATCAGCAGGTTGAACGCGCAGGCGAACAAGGCGAAGCACAGCAGCTTCATCAGGAACACCGGATAGGCGAAGTATGGCGCCGCCAGCGCCGCCGCCAGGAAGACCAGGTAGACGATTTTCTTG
Organism: Massilia sp. DD77; assembly: GCF_036961685.1. Lineage (NCBI taxonomy): Bacteria > Pseudomonadati > Pseudomonadota > Betaproteobacteria > Burkholderiales > Oxalobacteraceae > Massilia > Massilia sp. DD77. The sequence continues at coordinate 23,432 of NZ_JBAMDH010000001.1, read as the reverse complement.
TTCATCTCATTTTTCCTTGCCGAACAGCCCGGCCGGGCGCAGCAGCAGCACGATGACCATCACGACGAACACCACCACTTCCGAGCCTTCCGGATAGAACACCCGGGTCAGGCCCTCGATCACGCCCAGCCCCAGGCCGGTGAGGATGGAACCGAGGATCGAGCCCATGCCGCCGATCACGACCACGGCGAACACGACGATGATCAGGTTCGAGCCCATCAGCGGCGTCACGTTGATCACGGGCGCCGCCAGCACGCCCGCCAGGCCCGCCAGGGCCACGCCGAAGCCATAGGTCAGGGTGACCATCAGCGGCACGTTGACGCCGAAGGCCTCGACCAGCTTGGGGTTCTCGGTGCCGGCCCGCAGGTAGGCGCCCAGGCGGGTCTTTTCGATCACGAACCAGGTGCCCAGGCAGACCACCACCGAGGCCACCACGACCCAGGCGCGGTAGTTGGGCAGGATCATGAAGCCGAGGTCGGTGGCGCCGGCCAGCTGTTCCGGCACGTCCAGGGTCTGGCCGGAAACGCCGAAGAAGGAGCGGAACACGCCTTCCAGCAGCAAGGTGATGCCGAAGGTCAGCAGCAGGCCGTAGAGGTGGTCCAGCTTGTACAGCCAGCGCAGCATGCTGCGCTCGACCAGGATGCCGAAGGCGCCCACCAGCAGCGGCGCCAGCACGAGCATCATCCAGTAGTTCAGGCCGAAGCTGGACACGCCGATGTAGGCGGCGAAGGCGCCCACCATGTACAGGGCGCCGTGCGAGAAGTTGATCACGTTGAGCAGGCCGAAGATGACGGCCAGGCCCAGCGAGAGCATGGCGTAGAAGGAGCCGTTGACCAGGCCCAGCAGGAGCTGGCTCATCAGGGCCTGGAGGGGGATGCCGAAGATTTCCATGGAGTTGCTTCTATGAGCGCTGCGGGTGTGCTGGGAAACTTGGGCCCCCGCCTTCGCGGGGGTGACGTGCCGAGGCTGGAGGTGCTAAGTGCGCAAGGGTCCGCTTATTTCCACAAGGAGCACTTGGTTTCGGCTTTCTTGGTGTAGGCCTGGTCGCCCGGGATGGTGGCGACGACCTTGTAGTAGTCCCACGGGTACTTCGATTCCGCCGGTTTCTTGACCTGCATGAGGTACATGTCGTGGACCATGCGGCCGTCCGGGCGGATGCTGCCGTTCTTGGCGAACATGTCGTTGACCGGGGTCTTCTTCATGTGGGCGATCACCTTGTCGGCGTCGTCGGTGCCGGTGGCCTTGACCGCGTTCAGGAACTGGGTCGCGGCGGAATAGTCGCCCGCCTGCAGCATCGAGGGCTGCTTCTTCATCTTGGCGAAGTAGCGCTTCGACCAGGCGCGGGTGTCGGCGTTCATGTCCCAGTACCAGCCATCGGTCAGGTACATCCCCTGGGTGGTGTTCAGGCCCAGGGTGTGGATATCGTTGATGAAGACCAGCAGACCGGCCAGCTTCATCTTCTTCGACAGGCCGAACTCGTTGGCCGCCTTGACCGCGTTGATCATGTCGCCGCCGGCGTTGGCCAGGCCCAGCACCTGCGCCTTGGACGACTGCGCCTGCAGCAGGAAGGACGAGAAGTCCGAGGCCGACAGCGGGTGCTTGACGCTGCCCACCACGGTGCCGCCATTGGCCTTGACCACGTCGGCGGTGTCCTTCTCGAGCGACTGGCCGAAGGCGTAGTCGGCGGTCATGAAGTACCAGGACTTGCCGCCCTGCTTGAGCATGGTGGCGCCGGTGCCGCGCGCCAGCGCCACGGTGTCGTAGGCGTAGTGCACGGTATAGGGCGTGCACTGCTCGTTGGTCAGCTGGGCCGTGCCGGAGCCGATCGCGATGAAGACCTTTTTCTTTTCCGCCGCAACCTTGGCCATGGCCAGGCTGGCGCCCGAGTTGGTGCCGCCGATCAGCAAATCGACGCCCTGTTGGTCGAACCATTCACGCGCCTTGGAAGCGGCGATGTCGGGCTTGTTCTGGTGGTCGGCGGTGATCAGCTGGATCTTCTTGCCGTTGATGGCGCCGCCCGCGTCGGCGATCGCCATCTGGATCGCTTCGATGCCGCCTTTGCCGTCGACGTCCGAATACACGCCGGACAGGTCGGTGATGAAACCGATCTTGATCACGTCGCCCGAGATCTGGGCATGGACAGGCAGGGAAAAACCGGCACTGGCAGCCAGGGCCAGGGTGATGGCACGCAGTTTCATACTAGTCTCCGTTGTTATCTGAAAAATCACACACCCAGGAGCTCGGTGAGCACCGGCATCCTGGCTTCGAGTTCGGCCGCGGCGATCGTCTCGACGACCTGGCCATGCTCCACCACGTAAAAGCGGTCCGCCAGCTTTGCCGCGAAGCGGAAATTCTGTTCCACCATGACGATGGTGTAGCCCTTGGACTTGAGGGTCGTGATCATGCGCGCCAGGGCCTGCACGATGACCGGCGCCAGGCCTTCCGAGATCTCGTCCAGCAGCAGCAGGCGCGCGCCGGTGCGCAGGATGCGCGCCACCGCCAGCATCTGCTGCTCGCCGCCCGACAGGCGCGTGCCCTGGCTGTGGCGGCGCTCGTAGAGGTTGGGGAACATGGCGTAGATCTCGTCCACGCTCATGCCTCCTGCGCTTGCGTTCAGGCGCGGCGGCAGCATCAGGTTTTCCTCGGTCGACAGGGACGAGAAGATGCCCCGCTCTTCCGGGCAATAGCCGATCCCGAGGTGGGCGATGCGGTGGGTCGGCAGGCCGATCGCCTCCACGCCATTCACCCGGATCGCGCCGCTGCGCCGTCCCGTCAGGCCCATGATGGCGCGCAAGGTGGTGGTGCGGCCGGCGCCGTTGCGGCCCAGCAGGGTGACGACTTCGCCCGGGTTCACGCTCAGGCTGATACCGTGCAGGATGTGCGATTCGCCGTACCAGGCGTGCAGGTCGCGGATCTCGAGTGCGGGGGTCATCCGTGGGCTCCCTGCAGCTCGGCGTCGGTGGTGCCCATATAGGCCTCCATCACCTGCGGATTGCGCGCCACCTCGGCATAGCTGCCCTCCGCCAGCAGCGCGCCGCGCTGGAGCACCGAGATGCGGTCGCAGATGCCCGACACGACGTTCATGTTGTGCTCCACCATCAGGATGGTGCGCCCTGCCGACACCTTCTTGATCAATTCGGTAACCCTGTGGACATCTTCATGGCCCATGCCCTGGGTCGGTTCGTCCAGCAGCATCAGTTCCGGCTCCATGGCCAGGGTCGTGGCGATCTCGAGCGCCCGCTTGCGGCCGTAAGGCAGGTCGGCCGTCAGCACGTCCGCACAGCCCTCCAGGCCGACCTCGGCCAGCAGTTCCATGGCGCGGCCGTTCAGGCTTTCGAGCGAGCGTTCGCTGCGCCAGAAGTGGAAGCTGGTGCCGAGCCGGCGCTGCAGGCCGATGCGCACGTTCTCGAGCACGCTCAGGTGGGGAAAGACCGCCGAGATCTGGAAGGAGCGGATCACCCCCATGCGGGCGATCTGGGCCGGCCGGGCGCCCGTGATGTCCTTGCCGTTGAACAGGATCTGCCCGGAGCTCGGCACCAGGAACTTGGTGAGAAGATTGAAACAGGTGGTCTTGCCGGCGCCATTGGGGCCGATCAGCGCGTGGATATGGCCGCGCTGGACCTTGAGGTTGACGTTGCTAACTGCCGTGAATCCCTTGAATTCCTTGGTCAGATCCCTTGTCTCCAGGATGACATCCGCCATTGGCTCTCCCACGTACTACTGTGAAGGCAACATTGCTCAACAAATAATACCTACAAGGACAGGTGCTCACAATACGCTGACGCTAGCGTGTGCATGTTTCATGTCCGGCGGACGCGCAAGGCGGGTGTGCAGTTTTGCACAGGCAATCCCCGGGCTATTCACGCATTTATGCACAGACTTATTCACGTCCCGTGCGCAAGTTTGCCCAGGATATCGGCGGCCGTCTTTTCCGCGATCATGATCGTGGGGGAATTCGTGTTGCCCGAGGTGATAAAGGGCATGATCGAGGCGTCGACCACGCGCAGTCCGCGCACGCCATGTACGCGCAGGCGGCTGTCGACCACGGCCAGCGGATCGTCCGCGCGTCCCATGCGGCAGGTGCCGACCGGGTGGAAAATCGTGGTGCCGATCATGCCGGCGGCCTGGGCCAGCTCTTCTTCCGTCCGGTATTGCGGGCCGGGCAGGTATTCCTGGGGCCGGTAGCGGGCCAGGCCGGGCGCGGCCACGATGCGTCGGGTCAGCTGGAGGGCAGCCGCGGCGGTCCGGCGGTCGGCCTCGGTGCTCAGGTAGTTCGGCGTGATCTTCGGCGCCGCGTAGCTGTCGCCGGATGCGATGCGCACATGGCCGCGCGAGCTCGGCTGCAGGTTGCACACGCTCGCGGTAAAGGCCGGGAAGCGGTGCAGCGGGTCGCCGAACTTGTCCAGCGACAGCGGCTGGACGTGGAATTGCAGGTCCGGCGCGCCCAAGCCGGGCCGCGAGCAGGCAAAGGCGCCCAGCTGCGACGGCGCCATCGACATCGGACCGCTGCGCAGCAGCGCATATTCGAGGCCGATCCAGGCCTTGCCGAACCAGTTCGACGCCCGCGTGTTGAGGGTCGGCGCGCCCTGCACCTTGAAAATCATGCGCAACTGCAGGTGGTCCTGCAGGTTTTCGCCCACGCCCGGCGCATCGACCAGGGGCGCGATGCCGTGGTCGCGCAGCAGTCCCGCCGGCCCGATGCCCGACAGCTGCAGGATCTGGGGCGAGCCGATCGCGCCCGCCGCCAGCAGCACTTCGCGCCGGGCCGAGGCGGTGAAGGCGCGGCCGCCGCCGGTGAACTGCACGCCGTGGCAAAGCTTGCCCTGCTCCGTGTCCGTAAACAGCAGGCGCTCGACGTGACAGCCGGTCATCACGGTCAGGTTCTCGCGCTGGGCCGCCGGCGTCAGGAAGGCGCGCGCCGTGTTGAGACGGATGCCGCGGCGCTGGTTGACCTCGAAATAGGCGGAACCTTCGCCGCCGCCCGCATTCAGGTCCTCGATCTTGGGAATCCCTTCCTGCTCGGCCGCGTCACGGAAGGCGTCCAGGATCTTCCACGACAGGCGCTGGCGCTCGACCCGCCATTCGCCGCCGGCGCCGTGGACCTCGCTGGCGCCGCCATGGTGGTCTTCACTGCGCTTGAACAGCGGCAGCACCCCCTCCCAGCGCCAGGAGGGATCGTCCGTCAGCTCGGCCCAGCGGTCGTAGTCGGTCTTCTGGCCACGCATGTAGATCATGCCGTTGATCGACGAGCTGCCGCCCAGCACCTTGCCGCGCGGGTAGATCAGCGACCGTCCGCCCAGGCCGGCATCCGGTTCGGTCCGGAACAGCCAGTCGGTGCGCGGATTCCCGATGCAGTGCAGGTAGCCGACCGGGATATGGATCCACAGGTAGTCGTCGCGGCCGCCTGCTTCGATGATCAGGACCTTGAGCTCCTTGTTCGCCGTGAGCCGGTTGGCCAGTACGCAGCCGGAGGTGCCCGCTCCGACGATGATGTAGTCGTAGTCGCCAGCCGACTCCACGCTCAAGGCACCCGAATGCGCATGCCGCCGGGCTCCGGCATGCAAAAAGCGGGCAACAACGACAGCGCAGCGAAGTCCAATTTGCCTCCGACCGTGGTTCGATGGATGGAGCTTACCAGATCGACACGGGAAGTCTAGAGCTCATCTGTGGATAACCGACTTGATATCCACAGGTATCGTTTGTGCAAAACTCGGCTTTTTTACACAGGCAAAAATCTTGTCCAGATTTGCCACCAAGAACTTTGCGTGCCGGTGCACTGGCTTATGCGGCGCATAAGCTGCTGATTTTTCGTAGGTTAACCGGCTTGTCCACAGGAATGGGTTGGCGTTAACTACTACTACCAAACTTGTATACAGATTCTGGTTGTAAACCCGAGAAGCTTCCGAAAAATTTTTTTTTGGCTCGGACGTTGCAACTTTGCACATCCCAAGCCTGCATCGCCAACCCCGCGTTCGCCTCGCCCAGCTCCCTCGCGAACACGGGAAAAACAGTGTGACCTTGCACGCTCTGTGGAAAACCGCATGAATATCCACAGGATCGAATGTGCAAAAACGACTGTCGGCCAGCACCACCAATTTCTATCCAAGTTTCCTACAAGGTAAAAACAAGCCTTGTCCCGCAGGTAAACGCAAGCGTAAACAATTGATCTTGTGAGAAAAATCGGGTTTATCCACAAACCCTGGGCCGTTTACTATTACTACCAACTTTGTATACATACTTTTAAATAAACAACAAAAGCATGTTCTTCTACGTGCCCGCTCAACAACCGTGACGGCATCAAGCAAAAAAACGTCTGCCCAAAAAACAAGCATGAGCTGCCCGTCCTGGACCGAACGCAAACCGCGGCACATCCGTTTCCGTCCCGATCACCAGGTATTGATCACGCTGTCCCATGTCTTGAAGACCCAAAAACACGACTGCGCGCTCCAGGCTGTGGAAAAGCTACTGCATATCCACAGGATCAGATGTGCAGAACGTCCTGTTCGACGACTCGGCCGTTTTTTGTCCACGTTTCGTGCAAGCCGGGAACAAGCTTTGTCCCGCAGGTAAACGCATGCGTAAGCGATTGATGTTGTGGAGTAAACCGGTTTTATCCACAGACAATCGACCGTTTACTATCACTACCAAGCTTGTATACATATTCTTTAAGTAAACAACAGAAGCAAAGGCGGACAAACAGCCGCCAGGGCGATGCGCTTCTGCTAATCTCCGAAGCTAAGTCATCACGCTGAGCTTCCTCATGACCATCATCAAGCGCTGTACAAGCGCGGAACAAGCCGGCTGGCTCGCGCTGCGCATGGCCTTGTGGCCTGCGGAAAGCAGCGAACACCTGCCTGAAATGCAGGACAACTGTGCACAACCGGAACGTTATGCACAGTTCCTTGCTTATTCCGACGCCGGCGAAGCCCAGGGACTGGTCGAAATCGCGCTCAGGAGCGATTACGTGAACGGCACCGACAGCTCGCCGGTCGGCTTCCTGGAAGGCTTGTACGTCGCTCCGGGCTTCCGCAAGCAGGGCATTGCCCGTTTATTGGTCGACAAAGCCCAGCAATGGGCGCGCGAACAGGGTTGCAGGGAGCTGGCGTCCGATGCACTGCTGGACAATACGGCCAGCCAGGCCATGCACCTGGCGCTAGGATTCGAAGAAACCGAGCGCGTGGTGTACTTCCGCAAACCGCTTTGAACGAGAAAATAGACCAGCCACCATGCGATTAGGGATCATCAGCGCACTGCACGAAGAACAGGCAGGGCTCGTGGAAGCCATGAGAGGGCCCTCCAGGCTCATCCATGGCATGCGCGACTACGTTGCCGGACAACTGTGGGAAATCGACGCTGTGTGCGTCCTGTCGCGAATTGGGAAGGTTGCGGCCGCCATGACCGCGACAACCCTTGTGGAAAAGTTCGGAGTTACCCACATCCTCTTCACCGGCGTGGCCGGTGCGGGGGACAGGACGGTGCAAGTGGGCGACATCGTGGTAGCGGAATCGCTGGTCCAGCACGACATGGATGCGAGCCCCCTGTTTCCCCGCTTCGAAGTGCCCTTGACCGGGCAAACCCATTTCCAGCCCGATGCGCCACTGTCGATGCGCCTGGTGGGGGCGGCCCAGGATTTCCTTGAACTGGACTTCCTGGACGCGGTCGGCGAAGGAGAACGGCGCGCGTTCGGGCTTGCACGGCCGCGCGTGCACCGCGGCCTGGTGGCCAGCGGCGACCAGTTCGTGAACGACCGGCTGCGCCTGGAAGCGATGAATGGCCTGCTGCCCGGGCTGGTGGCGGTGGAGATGGAAGGCGCCGCGGTGGCCCAGGTATGCCACGAGCTGGGCGTGCCCTGCGCCGTGATCCGCGCGATTTCCGACAACGCCAATGAAAACGCGGCGCCCGACTTCATGCGTTTCGTGAAATCGGTCGCCGCGCAGTATGCCTTCCACATCACCCGGCGCCTGTGCCGGGACCTGAAGGAAGCGCCGCTTCAGCCCAGGAGCGATTCGGCCGGCACGTAGTCGTAGCCCAGGTCGCGCGCCACGGCTTCGTAGGTGACCTTGCCCTGGCAGACGTTCAGGCCGTGGCGCAGGTGGACATCGTCCGCCAGCGCCTTGCGCCAGCCCTTGCCCGCCAGCGCCACGGCGTGGCCGATGGTGGCGTTATTCAGGGCAAAGGTGGAGGTGCGCGCCACCGCGCCCGGCATGTTCGCCACGCAGTAGTGGATCACGCCATCCACCACGAAGGTCGGATCGGCATGGGTGGTCGCATGCGAAGTCTCGAAGCAGCCGCCCTGGTCGATCGCCACGTCCACGATCACCGCGCCCTTCTTCATGCGCGCCACCATGTCGCGGGTGACCAGCTTCGGCGCCGCGGCGCCCGGCACCAGCACGCCGCCGATCACCAGGTCGGCCGACAGCACCGCCTGTTCCAGCGCGTGGGCGTTCGAGTACAGGGTCGAGATGCGGTTGCCGTAGACCAGGTCGAGCTGGCGCAGGCGATCGACGTTCTTGTCCAGCACCGTCACGCGCGCGCCGAGGCCGGCCGCCATCTGCAGCGCATTGGTGCCGACCACGCCGGCGCCGATGATGACCACATGGCCGGCTTCGACGCCGGGCACCCCGCCCAGCAGCAAGCCCATGCCGCCCTTCGACTTTTCCAGGTGGCTGGCGCCGGCTTGAATGGACATGCGCCCGGCCACTTCGCTCATCGGCGCGAGCAGCGGCAGGCCGCCGCCGGGGCCGGTGATGGTTTCGTAGGCGATGCAGATGGCGCCCGACTTGACCAGCGCCGCGGTCTGTTCGGGATCGGGAGCCAGGTGGAGGTAGGTGTAGAGCAGCTGGTCCTTGCGCAGCATCGCGCATTCGGCCGCCTGCGGCTCCTTGACTTTCACGATCATTTCCGCGCGCTCGAAGATCTCCTTCGCCGTCTCGACGATGGCGGCGCCTGCCGCCACGTACTGCTCGTCGAGCAGGCCGATCTCCGCGCCCGCGTTCTTCTGCACGAGCACCTGGTGCCCGCGCGCGGTGAGTTCGCGCACGGACGGGGGCGTGAGGCCTACCCGGTATTCGTGGTTCTTGATTTCCTTTGGAACGCCAACCAGCATGTCTACCTCCAAGTTGTAAGGAGCTGTTCGTAGGGCCGGCGGGTCTCCCGCCGACGCGGTGACCGTTAACGGAGGATCCGCCACGAAGGCCGATCTTGCGACACGACTCACCACGTCGGCGGCATCGCCGCCGACCCTACAGCTCTCGTAGTAATACCTCTCCTGCTACCTCGCTTCGTTAATGCGTTGATACTTCGTCGATTCTTACAGCCCCAGCGTCATCAGGCTTGCGTTGCCGCCAGCCGCCGTCGTGTTGACGCACACGGCCCGCTCGGCCACCAGGCGCCACAGGTCGATCGCCTCGCCGGTCCTGGTGTCCACGATACCCACGATCGCGCCCGGACGCGCCGCCAGCTGCGCGCGCAGCGAGCCGGCCAGGCCGCTTTCCAGCATCGCAACCTGGAACTCTTCCGCGCCCAGTTCCGCCTGGCCGACGAAGCGCACGCGCTCCTTCACCAGCACCGGCAAGTTGGCCGGAATCTCCTGCGCACCGGCCAGCACCAGCGCACGGTTGCCCGTGGCCAGCGCCGCGGCCAGCTGGTTGAGCAGGCCGGCGGGGGTAGCAGGGGCGCACAGCACGGTGCCGCGCGAGGTGAAGGACAGCTGGTTGCGCTCGCCCGTCGGACCCGGCAGGTCGATCGTCACGCCGGTCAGCGCGGAATGGCCATAGGGTTCGGCCAGCGCCGCGATGTCCTGGTGGCCGCTGCCGCGCAGCCAGCCGAGCAGCGCTTCCAGCCCGGCTTCGGGAGCGCGCTGGTGCTGCCGCTGGTGCTGCATAAGGGGCGCGGCGGCGCGCTGCAGGCGCTTCAGGTAGAGCGGACCGCCGGCCTTCGGGCCGGTGCCGGATTTACCTTCGCCGCCGAAAGGCTGCACGCCCACGACCGCGCCGACGATGTTGCGGTTCACATAGATGTTGCCCACGTGCGCACGCTCGACGATGAAGTCGATGGTCTCGTCGATGCGCGAGTGCACGCCCAGGGTCAGGCCGTAGCCGGTGGCGTTGATCGCGTCGATCACCTGCGGCAGCTCGGCGCGGCGGTAGCGCACGACGTGCAGCACCGGGCCGAAGACTTCCTGCTTCAGCTCCGCCAGCGAGGCGATTTCGAGCACGGTCGGCGGCACGAAGGTGCCGCCTGCGTTCACGGCGGCCGGCAGCGCGAGCGCGAAGTGGCTGCGCGCGGTGGCCTTCATGCGCTCGATGTGGGCCAGCAGGTTGCGCTGGGCTTCCGCATCGATCACCGGGCCGATGTCGGTCGCCAGGCGGTCCGGGCTGCCGACAACCAGCTCCTGCATCGCGCCCTTGAGCATCTTGATGGTCTTGTCGGCGATGTCGTCCTGCAGGAACAGCACGCGCAGGGCCGAGCAGCGCTGGCCGGCGCTGTCGAAGGCCGAGCTCAGGACGTCCTGCACCACCTGCTCGGGCAGCGCCGAGGAGTCGACGATCAGGGCGTTCTGGCCGCCGGTTTCGGCCACCAGCGGAATGTCGATGCCTTCTTTTTCGGCACGCGCGGCCAGGGTGCGGTTGATCAGCTGGGCCACTTCGGTGGAACCGGTGAAGATCACGCCGCGAATGCGGGTATCCGCGGTCAGCGCCGCGCCGACCACTTCGCCGCGGCCCGGCAGCAGCTGCAGGGCCGCGCGCGGGGCGCCCGCCTCGAGGAACAGCTGCACCGCGCGGTACGCGATCAGCGGAGTCTGCTCCGCCGGCTTGGCCAGCACCACGTTGCCGGCCACCAGGGCGGCGGCCACCTGGCCGGTGAAGATCGCCAGCGGGAAGTTCCACGGGCTGATGCAGGTTACGGGCCCCAGCGCGCCGTCAGCGTTCGCGCTGCGTGCCTGGACCGCGTAGTAGCGCAGGAAGTCGACCGCTTCGCGCAATTCGGCGATCGCGTTCGGCAGCGATTTGCCGGCCTCGCGCACGGCGAGGGCCATCAGCTCGACGCCGTGCTGTTCGAACAGGTCGGCGGTGCGCTCCAGGATGGCGGCGCGCGATGCGGCCGGGGTGGCGGCCCACTCGCCGGCAAAGGCGGCGGCCGCGGCCAGCGCGGTCTCGACGTCGGCGCGCGAGGCTTCATGCACGTGGCCGACGACGTCGTGCTTCTGTGCCGGGTTGACGATGTCTTCCCAAGCCGACTGCATGAATTCGCCGGCGAAAAGAGGCGTCGCGTTGTACTGGCGCTGCTGGGCCAGGCCTGCGGTCACCTGGCGCAGCACGTCTTCGTTGACCAGGTCGTAGCCGGCGGAATTCTTGCGCTCGGCGCCGAACAGGTCCAGCGGCAGGGCGATCGCCGGGTGCGGACGGGCGCCGTGCAGGCGCGCCTGCTCGAAAGGATCGGCCAGCAGCGAGTCGATCGGCACGCTCTCGTCCACGATCTGGTTCACGAAGGACGAGTTGGCGCCGTTTTCCAGCAGGCGGCGCACCAGGTAGGCGAGCAGGGTTTCGTGCGAGCCGACCGGGGCGTAGATGCGGCAGGGCTTGTCCAGCTTGTCCTTGCCGACCACCTGGTCGTACAGGGTCTCGCCCATGCCGTGCAGGCACTGGAATTCGTAGTTGCTGACGCCTTCGGCCTTGGCCCAGGTGTAGATCACCGACAGCGAGTGCGCGTTATGGGTGGCAAACTGCGGGTAGATCAGGTCGGTGGCGCCAAGCAGCTTGCGTGCGCAGGTGAGATACGAAACGTCGGTGTACACCTTGCGGGTATAGACCGGATAGCCCGGCATGCCGTCCACCTGGGCACGCTTGATCTCGGCGTCCCAGTAGGCGCCCTTCACCAGGCGCACCATGAACTTGCGGCCGCTGCGCTTGGCCAGGTCGACCACGAAGTCGATCACGAAGGGGCAGCGCTTCTGGTAAGCCTGGACCACCAGGCCGATACCCTCGAAACCGGCCAGCTCGGGGTCGACAGCGAGTGCTTCCAGCATGTCGAGCGAGATCTCGAGGCGGTCGGCTTCCTCGGCGTCGATGTTGATGCCGATGTTGTACTGCTTGGCCAGCAGGACCAGGCTGCGCACCCGCGGCAGCAGTTCGCCCATCACGCGGGCATATTGCGCGCGGCTGTAGCGCGGGTGCAGGGCCGACAGCTTGATCGAGATGCCCGGGCCGTCCTTGATGCCGCGGCCGTTCGAGGCCCGGCCGATCGCGTGGATCGCGGTTTCATAGGAGGCGTAGTAGTTCTTCGCATCGCTTTCCGTCAGCGCGGCTTCGCCCAGCATGTCGTAGGAGTAGCGGTAGCCGCGGGTTTCGTTGTCGCGGCTGTTCTTCAGCGCTTCGTCGATGGTCTGGCCGGTGACGAACTGGTTGCCCAGCATGCGCATCGCCAGGTCCACGCCCTTGCGGATCAGGGGTTCGCCGCCCTTGGCGATGAGGCGGGTGATGGCCGAGCCCAGGCCTTTTTCGCTATTCGTGTTGACCAGCTTGCCGGTGATGAGCAGGCCCCAGGTGGCGGCGTTCACGAACAGCGAGGGCGATTCACCCAGGTGCTTGCGCCAGTCGCCCTTGCTGATCTTGTCGGCGATCAGGCGGTCGGCGGTGTCGCTGTCCGGAATGCGCAGCAGCGCTTCGGCCAGGCACATCAGCGCCACGCCTTCTTCGGACGACAGCGAGAACTCGTGCATCAGCGCGTCCACGCCCGAGGCGCGGGTGCGCTTTTCGCGCACGCTCGAGACCAGGCGGTGGGCCAGCATGTAGGCGTCGCCGTTGGCGCTGGCGCCCTGGGCCAGCAGCCACTGCACGGCGTCGGTTTCATCGCGGCGGTAGGCGCTGGTGATGGCGGCGCGCAGCGGCGACTGGTCGCGCTTGACTTCGGCCTGGAGCGCATCGAACGGAACAAAGGTGGAGGCCGGGGAAGCGGCAATCTGCATGGTGACTCTTCAATCGAAAAAGGGCATCGGGACCACCGCGTAGCAAAAGCGCCGCACCGCAAGGGGGCGGCCGGCGCATGTCATGACACGGTGAATTGATTCGATTGTAGAAGGAATTCTTCTGGATTAATTCTGTTTTTACGACAGACTAGCAATAGATAGTTTTTGGTGCGACAATCTGACCGAATAATATTTATAACGGAGAGAGACCGATGCTGGACAAGATCAGTAAGAAAATTCTGGCCGAATTGCAGAATGACGGGCGAATCAGCAACGTCGAGCTGGCCGCGCGGGTGAATTTGTCGCCCGCCGCCTGCCTGGAACGGGTGCGCAAGCTGCACGAGTCCGGCTATATCCAGGGCTACACGGCCCAGCTCAATCCCCAGCTATTGGATGTGTCGCTGCTGGTCTTCATCGAGGTGGTACTGGATCGTACCACTCCTGAGGTCTTCGATGCATTCAAACAGAGCGTGCAGATGATTCCGGAAGTGCTGGAGTGCCATATGGTGGCCGGCGGCTTCGATTACCTGGTCAAGGCGCGGGTGAAGGACATGGCGGCTTACCGCGAATTCCTGGGCAAGACCCTGCTGCAGAAGGGCGTGCGCGAGACGCATACCTATGCGGTGATGGAAGAGGTCAAGAATACGACCAAGCTGCCGATTCGTTGATCGACGACACCGATATTGTTTGAACCGCCGTAGGGTTGGCGGCTCCGTCGCCAACCCTACGAACCTCACACCACCTTGCGCGCGCCCGTCTTCGGCGCGGCGCTCTCCGCCATGCTTTCCAGGTTCTTGCGCAGCCAGCGGTGCGCCGGGCTGCGCCCGTCGCGCTCGTGCCAGAGCATGTCCAGGTGCACGGCCGGCAGCTGGAAAGGCAGCTCGCGCCACACCAGCGCGTCGGTCATGCCGGTCGAGACCATCAGGTGCTTCGGCAGCACCGTGATCAGGTCCGAATTCGCCACCACCCGCCCCGCCGTGAAGAACTGGTTCACGGTCAGCAGGATGCGGCGCTCGCGGCCGATCTGGGCCAGGGCCTCGTCGACCAGGCCATGGGCCCGGCCCGAGAAACTCACCAGGAGGTGGTTCGCCTTGCAATAGGTGTCGAGGTCCAGCTTTTCCTTGGCCAGCGGGTGGTCCTTGCGCATCACGCACACATACACGCCCGAATACAGGCGCTCATGACGGATCGGCGAACCGGTCTCGTAGGACAGCTGGGCCGCCACGCCCGGGAAGAAACCCACCGCCAGGTCGATGTCGCCGCGCAGCAGCATGGGACGCGGTTCGCGCGTGGTGAGCGGCACCATGCGGATGTTCACGCCCGGCGCCTCGCTCTCGATCGAACGCATCAGCGACGGCAGCCACAGGGCGGCGGTGGCGTCGGCCATCGCCATGCGGAAGGTGGCCTGGGCCTTGGACACATCGAAGGTTTCCGGCATCACGGCCGCTTCCAGCGCCGCCAGGGCCTGGCGCACGGCCGGCCACAGGGCCTCGGCGCGCGGTGTCGGCTTGACGCCGTAGGCGGTGCGGATCAGGAGTTCGTCGCCCAGGCTTTCCCGCAAACGCTTGATCGCATTCGAGACGGCCGGCTGTGTCATCGCCAGGTGGCCGGCGGCGCGGGTCAGGTTTTGCTCGGTCATCACCGCGTCGAACACGCGCAGCAGATTCAGGTCAAGCGTCAGGAAGCTCATGGCAATTCGGAAGGACTGTTGTGTGTACACAAGTGTACATCAAATCATTCACAAACAGTATAAGTGCTATCAACAATCGGAATTAGATTTATATGTTGCGTTGCACTATATTTCGTATCATACCGTATTGATCTGAATCATGTCCGCCACCTCTACTTTACTCCAGACCGCCGCGACCGTGCCTTACGGCCAGGTGTTCAGCACGACCGTCTACCTGTCGCTGCTGGGTGGCGCCCTCATGTTCTTCCGTCCTCTGCTGGTCGGCATCGGCCGCGCCCTGTTCCTGACCGTGCGGCCACGCCGCAGCAAGGCCGAGCTGGCCGCCCGCCAGGTGCGGCGCGATGCCCTGGCAGCCACGCACCGCGCCACCGGTCTGAACGAGGTCGACGCCGCCGAAGTGCGCGCCATGGCCTGCCGGCACTAACAAAGACTGTTTCTCCGTATAGCGCGGTGTCCGGAAACGGATGCCGCGCTTTTTTTTCGTCCCGTCTCCCCGTCAGGCCGCCATTTTGCGGCGTTCCAGCTTCCGCCTCGCCCTTCATCCCGCCAGTGACGACTGATCAGGTCGTGTTCTTTCGTGACTCTTCGTCACCGGGCTTTTCTCGCGCATGTGATTTAACAAATATGACAAAGAGTAGATATTGATGGGCAGAAGCTCTATGAACAATGTCGAAATTTGTCGACTTGATAGGTCGATAAGGCTGGAGATAGGGCAACATTGAGCGAAATTAGAAGTATCGTCCGAGGTAAATATTTTTACCGAAAAAATAGACAACTTAAGCGATGATAGTGCATGTTTGCCGGAACGTTGTTCGCATAAAGGGTCAGATATAACGAATTTCACATTAAAGAATAACAAGGAAGTTATTTTCGGTAAAAACGCCGAGCGATCGACATCAATGGCTTGCGCCAGCCCCCTTGACCGGTTTTCCGACCGGTCACCAGTGAATTATTTACGCTCGCTGTCGAGTCCGTCCGCTTCCCGCTCGATGACGGAAATGACGGCCTTGGTGTCGGTGCGCCGGGCCAGTTCGTCGGCTTCGCGGTCGGGCTTATCCTGGACCCCTGGCAGGTCGCGCCGCAGCTCCTCCAGCATCTGGATGATCTTGCTGGTCTTCTCGTCGGCCAGCAGGCTGACCTGCAGGTCGAGGTGGGCGTGGTGGTTGGCGAGCCTGGACATGCGGTTCTGGCGAATCAGCACCGCGGTGGAAATGATGAAGGCGTTCAGGCCGATCAGGCCCTGGAGCCAGAAGAAGGGAGGTTCGTCGAGCTGGGGAAAATCGAGATTGGGTGCGACAAGGTTCCAGGCGATCCAGCACACTGCGAACACGAGATTGGCGGCGACATAGGCCGGCGTGCCCAGCATCAGGCTGACCCGTTCGAAAAATGCCTGTGCCGGCGACAGCTGCTCCTTCTTGCGCTCGTGAAAATCGGCGATGACGCCGAGATTTTCATGCACGGAAGACGGAAGCTTGCCTGTCAGTTCGTCGTCTGGAGCATCCATGAAAGGAGCATAGCATGCCCTATCGGTCGATTTTCGAGCTGCCGCCGAAGGTGCGCGCCAACCTGCCGCAATATGCGCACGAGACTTATCAACAGGTATTCAACGAGGCCTGGGACCAGTACGCCGACCGCGGCGAGGCGCGCGAGCAAAGTGCGCACCTGCTGGCCTGGAAAACGGCGGTGAAGAGGAAGTACAGGAAGAACGAGGAGACCGGCGACTGGGAACCGGCCGGGTGAGGCGAATCAGGCCGCGCAGTCAGGCCGCGAAATCAGGCTACATTCTTGGCGGCGGTCAGGCGCTCATACTTGAGCATGAGCTGCTCGCGCGATTCGCGCCAGTCGGGGTGCAGCGGAATGCAGGAGACCGGGCAGACCTGCTGGCACTGCGGTTCGTCGAAATGGCCGACGCATTCGGTGCACTTGTTCGGATCGATCTGGTAGAACTCCGCGCCCATCGAGATTGCTTCGTTCGGGCACTCGGGCTCGCACACGTCGCAATTGATGCAGTCGTCGGTAATCAACAGAGACATTGTAAAAACTCGCTCAGGCTTTCGGTGCGGCCGCCATGGTGGCGATCTTCTTTTGCAGCCAGCGGTCGACCGAGGGGAAGACAAACTTCGACACGTCGCCGCCCAGCACCGCGATCTCGCGCACGATGGTGCCCGAAATGAACTGGTACTGGTCGGACGGGGTCAGGAACATGGTTTCGACATCCGGCAGCAGGTAGCGGTTCATGCCCGCCATCTGGAACTCGTATTCGAAATCGGACACGGCGCGCAGGCCGCGCACGATCACGCGCGCATCGTGTTCACGCACGAAATCCTTGAGCAGTCCGGAGAAACTCTCGACCTGCACATTCGGGTAATGGCCCAGCACTTCCTTGGCAATCTCGAGCCGTTCGTCGAGGGTAAAGAACGGACGCTTGTTCTTGCTGTCGGCGACGCCGACGATCAAGCGGTCGAACAGGCCGGATGCGCGACGCACCAAATCCTCGTGACCGCGGGTCAGCGGATCGAACGTACCTGGATAAACGGCTACAACCATTGCGGCTCCTGAAATCACCTTATTGGAAGGCGCATTATGCCTGAAATTCCGGCAGCCGCCCCAGCGTGGGGCGGCTTTTGCCCAATTATTGGGCAGGATTCCGGCTTAGGTTTTGTTTTTATGCAACTTGAGCAGGTGGTAATAGACCATGCCCGCCTTGTCGGCGCGCACAGCCTCCCAGCCTTGCAGCCATTCCGGGGTCGCGTCGCCCTCTTCCAGCGGCAGGATCGCCTCGGCTTCGGCATATACCATGCCGTCTTCCTTCAGCAGCGCCGCGCACAGCGGCAGGGACTTGGCCAGCAGCTCCTGCTGGTAGGGCGGGTCGAGGAAGATCACGTCGAAGCGCTGGCCGCGGGCCGCCATGTCGCGCAGGGCCGCCAGGGCATCGGCGCGCAGGATGCTGATGTTGCCGGCCTTGAGCTTGTCGCGGTTGGCTTCGAGCTGGCGGACCGCCGGGCCATGGCTGTCGATCATGGTCACCGAAGCGGCGCCGCGGCTGGCAGCCTCGAAGCCCAGGGCGCCGGAGCCGGCGAAGGGATCGAGCACGCTGACGCCCGCCCAGTCGCCGCCGAGCTGGTGGTTGATCCAGTTAAAGACGGTTTCGCGCACCCGGTCCGGGGTCGGGCGCAGGCCGAGGGCGTCGACCACGGGGAGGAGACTGCGTTTCCAGGCGCCGCCGATGATGCGGACCTGGTGCTGGGCCATGCGCGGGGCGCCATGGGGCTTGGGAGAGGCGGACTTTTTCTGCATGGCCGGGACTATAGCATGGGCCTTGCGCCTTCTTTTTCGCCAGCTTCCCTGTTACTTGCCGGCCGCCAGCGCCTGGAAATCCTGGATCCAGCCCTGCATGCGCTGCTGGGCGTGGGCCTTCTGCGCCGGCGTGGCCATGCGGATCGCGGTCAGGATGTATTTCGTGGTCTGGTCGATGTAGGTGTCATAGAAGACCTTGCGTTCGGGTGACTCCATGCGGCCGAAGAACTCGCGCAGCATGGCCTGGATCTGGGCAGCCGTTTGCTCGCGGTTCAGTTTTTCCTGCTGCACCTTGCGCAGCAAGGCCAGGATGCGCCGCTGGCGGTACTGGCGCTCCTCGAGGAAGACCTGGTTGTCGAGCGGCCGCGCGTCCGAGGCGCGGCGCATCGCCTTTTCCTGGTCGCTGGTGAAGTTGCCGAACCAGAGTTCGAACTGCTCCATCGATTTCTTGAAGCGGGCCTTCTGGCGTTTTTCCGTGTCGCCGGACATGAACTTGCGGCGGTATTCCTCGTTCTTGCTGTTGAACTTGCGCTCGATATTGCCGATCTGCTCGGGCGTGATGCTCATGGCCAGGGTGGTCATTTCAGGAACGGCGCGCAGCGCCATGCGTTCGCCGCGCACGCGCAGCTCGCGGTAGGCATGGGCCAGGTCGGCCTGGGTGGGATTGCCGGCCAGCTGGCGCTGGAAAGTTCCCAGCAGGGCGGCATAATCCTTGAGCTGGGTTTGGCGATGCCATTGGAACAGATTGTCGATGTCGCGCTTGGCGATGTCGGTTTGTCGTCCCTCGAAGTCGACATAGGCGTCCAGCCACCAGTACAGTAGGGTATCGCCCTGGTTGTAGGTGAAGCGGATGGTGCTGCAGCCTGCCATCAGCGCCAGCAGCGCGATCGCAAGCAAGGCAAACGTGCGGCGGAACAGGGAATCTGGCGTGCTAAAATTTTTCATATTTTCAACTTTTTGAGAACGGCTTATGAACGTAGTGATCCTCGCCGCCGGCATGGGAAAGCGCATGCAATCCGCACTGCCGAAAGTTCTGCACCCACTGGCTGGGAAGCCGCTGTTGCAGCATGTCATTGATACCGCGCGCAGCCTGAAGCCGAGTAAATTATGCGTGATTTACGGGCACGGGGGCGCAGCGGTGCCCGAGATGGTGGGCAAGCTGGCAGAATCCACCGGCGCCGCGATCGACACCGCGCTGCAGCAGCCGCAGCTGGGCACCGGCCACGCCGTGATGCAGGCCGTGCCGCAAATCGATGAAAACGTGCCGACCCTGGTGCTCTACGGCGACGTGCCGCTGACCACCGCCGATTCGCTGCGCCGCCTGGTCGAGGCCGCCGGCAGCGACAAGCTGGCGATCCTGACCGTCGAGCAGGCCAATCCTTTCGGCCTGGGCCGCATCGTGCGTGAAAACGGCAACATCGTGCGCATCGTCGAGGAAAAGGACGCCAACGAGGCCGAGCGTGCCATCCGCGAGATCAACAGCGGCATCATGGTCATCCCGACCCGCCGCCTCAAGAGCTGGCTGGAATCGCTGTCGAACAACAATGCCCAAGGCGAGTACTACCTGACCGACATCGTGGCCAAGGCCGTGCTTGAAGGCGTGCCGGTCGTGTCCGCCCAGCCGTCGGCGGAATGGGAAGTGGCGGGCGTCAACAGCAAGGTCCAGCTGGCCGAGCTCGAGCGCCGCCATCAGTTAAATATCGCTATTGCCCTGCTGGAAAAAGGCGTGACCCTGATGGATCCGGCCCGCATCGACGTGCGCGGCGAGCTGGTGTGCGGCCGCGACGTCGTGATCGACGTCGGCTGCGTGTTCGAGGGCCGGGTGGAACTGGCGGACGGCGTGACCGTCGGCCCGAACTGCGTGCTGGTCAATACCAGGATCGGCGCCGGCGCCACTATCAAGCCGTTCTGCCACCTCGAAGACGCGGTGGTCGGCGACAAATCGCAGATTGGTCCGTATGCCCGCCTGCGTCCGGGTACCCAGCTGGGCGAGGACGTGCATGTGGGTAACTTCGTCGAGATCAAGAACAGCACCGTGGCGGCGCATTCGAAGGCCAATCACCTGGCCTACGTGGGCGACGCCACCGTGGGTTCGCGCGTCAATATCGGCGCCGGCACCATCACCTGCAATTACGACGGCGCCAACAAGTTCCGCACCGTGATCGAAGACGACGCCTTCATCGGCAGCGACAGCCAGCTGGTGGCGCCGGTCACCGTGGGCGCGGGCGCGACCCTGGGCGCGGGCACCACCCTCACCAAGGATGCGCCGGCCGGCAAGCTGACCATCTCACGTCCCAAGCAAATGACGGTGGAAAACTGGAAGCGCCCGGTGAAGGTGAAGAAGTAATCCACCGGATACCGACAGGGTAATCACAGGAAGAACACAAGAAAAACACAGGGTAATCACATACTTATCCTGTGCCCTATCAAGTGGTCTTCCACAAAGTTATCCACAGAGCGGAAATAAGCGCAGACGCTACCCCCGTCATTCCCGGACTAGGCGTCCCCCTTGGCGGGAACCCAAGTTTGCGTGAGCCGCAAATAGCCCTGAATTACACCGCAATCCTCGTATCAAACTTGCTCCGATACGTAGAAAAATACGCCTTCACATTCCGCACGTTCGCATGCGACGTGAACAGCCGATGCGCCAGCGCATGATAGGCCGGCATATCCGGCACCTGCACGATCAGCACGAAATCCGGCCCCGGCGCAACCCGATAACACTGCATCACCGCGCTTTCCAGCGCCGCCAGCTTCTCGAACTGGTTCATGCGCTCGGCCGCCTGCACGTCGAGTGTGATCTCGACGATGGCGGTCAGGCGCGCTCCGACCTTGTCCGGATTCACGATCGCCACCTGACGCTCGATGACGCCCGCCTCGCTCAGCTGCTTGACGCGGCGTAGGCAAGTGGGTGGCGACACATGCACCAGTTCCGCCAGTTCGGCGTTCGTATGCGATGCATCAGTCTGCAATGTATTCAGGATGCGACGATCAAGATCGTCGAGGATGTATTCTTCAGTCATGTCGTGAAATATTCTTAAAATATTGTCGATGAAATGAAAGAAAATTTCATCTTTGTTGAGACGTGAAATAATCTAACAAAAACGGTCAGATTCTGAAAGCTTATTTCATGAGGCTTGCTCTAGGATAGCTTTCGTTAACAATCTTTAATAGAGGTAAAGCCATGTGCGGTATCGTCGGTGCAGTCGCCCAGCGCAACATTACTCCCGTCCTGATCGAAGGCCTCAAGCGCCTCGAGTACCGAGGCTATGATTCCTGCGGCGTCGCCGTGCACCTGGATGGCCGCCTGACCCGCTCGCGCAGCACCTCACGCGTGGCCGACCTCGAAACGCAAGTGCGCGAAGCGCGCCTGGACGGCTTCACCGGCATCGCCCACACCCGCTGGGCCACCCACGGCGCCCCGGCGTCGCACAATGCCCACCCGCACTTCTCGCCGACCGAACAGAACGCGCGCATCGCACTTGTCCACAACGGCATCATTGAAAACCACGACGAGCTGCGTCAGGAATTGACCGGTCTCGGCTACGTCTTCCAGAGCCAGACCGACACCGAAGTCATCGCCCACCTGGTCGACCACATGTACAACGGCGACCTGTTCGACACCGTCCAGCAAGCCGTCAAGCGCCTGCATGGCGCCTACGCGATCGCCGTGTTCTGCCGCGAAGAGCCGCACCGCGTGATCGCCGCCCGCCAGGGTTCGCCGCTGATCGTCGGCGTCGGCGAGAACGAGAATTTCGTTGCCTCGGACGCGATGGCGCTGGCCGGCACCACCAACCAGATCATCTACCTGGAAGAAGGCGACGTGGTCGACCTGCAGCTGGCCCGCTACTGGATCGTCGACGCCGAGGGCCGCTCGGTCGAGCGCGAAGTCAAGACCGTGCACGCCCACACCGGCGCGGCCGAGCTGGGCCCTTACCGTCACTACATGCAGAAGGAAATCTTCGAGCAGCCGCGCGTCATCGGCGACACCCTCGAAGGCGTGACCGGCATCATGCCGGAACTGTTCGGCGACGGCGCCTACGGCGTGTTCAAGGAAATCGACCGCGTGCTGATCCTGGCCTGCGGCACCAGCTACTACGCCGGCCTGACCGCCAAGTACTGGATCGAATGCATCGCCAAGGTCCCGGTCAACGTCGAAATCGCCAGCGAATACCGCTACCGCGACAGCGTCCCTCACCCGCAGACCCTGGTCGTGACCATCTCGCAAAGCGGCGAGACGGCCGACACCCTGGCCGCGCTGAAGCACGCGCGCAGCCTGGGCATGCCGCACACCCTGACCATCTGCAACGTCTCCACCAGCGCCATGGTGCGCGAGTGCAAGCTGGCCTACATCACCCGCGCCGGCGTCGAAGTCGGCGTGGCCTCGACCAAGGCCTTCACCACCCAGCTGGCTGCGCTGTTCCTGCTGACCCTGACCCTGGCGCAAGTCAACGGCCGCCTGAGCGACGCCGAAGAAGCCGAGCACCTCAAGCAGATGCGCCACCTGCCGGTCGCGCTGTCCTCGGTGCTGGCGCTCGAGCCGCAGATCATGGCCTGGGCCGAAGAATTCGCGCGCAAGGAAAACGCCCTGTTCCTGGGCCGCGGCATGCACTACCCGATCGCCCTGGAAGGCGCGCTCAAGCTCAAGGAAATCTCCTACATCCACGCCGAAGCCTACCCAGCGGGCGAGCTGAAGCACGGCCCACTGGCGCTGGTGACCGAAGAGATGCCGGTCGTCACGATCGCCCCGAACGATGCGCTGCTGGAAAAGCTGAAGTCGAACATGCAGGAAGTGCGCGCCCGCGGCGGCCAGCTCTATGTCTTCGCCGACGTCGACTCGCGCATCACCTCGGGCGACGGCCTGCATGTGATCCGCCTGCCGGAGCACTATGGCGAGCTGTCGCCGATCCTGCACGTGGCGGCGTTGCAGCTGCTGGCCTACCACACCGCACTGGCGCGCGGCACCGATGTGGACAAGCCGCGCAACCTGGCGAAGTCGGTGACGGTGGAATAAGGTTTTCCACAATCATTGCTTGCCAGAACAGGTTAAATATAGTCCGTCAACTGCAATTTATGTTTGTCACATTGCAGTAAAGTTTGTCAAATCTGAAGATTGAATCCAGGTCTCAGAAATTTGTAGATGTAGTAGCCCATGTGTGCGCGATTGCTCACATGGGCTATTTTTTTTGGAGCTAATGTCCAGAGCAGTCGAAGTTCTGGCAGGATATAACTGCTTCCGATGGTAATCCCCCCACAAAAAGAGCGCGATAAGAAGTAGAATTTTCTACTTAAGACACAGGAAGCTCTACATGAAGAGGTCCCGCTACCGACAGCCAGATCATCGCCATCCTCAAGCAAGCAGAAACCGGCAGCCCAGTACCGGAGCTGTGCCGCGAGCACGACATTAGCAATGCCACGTTTTACAAGTGGCGCTCCAAGTTTGGCGGCATGGACGCCTCGTTGATGGCACGGATGAAT